>JAFAQW010000123.1 GCA_019245995.1 Vulcanimicrobiota bacterium
GACGCGCGCGACGCGCAAGTCAACAAGGGCGCGGTTCAAGTACCGGATCCATTTTTGGAAAACGTGCTCATGCGCGCGACGTACCGCGTCTTCGCGCTGTTGCGCGGCCTACGCGTTCGTGCCGCATTCAAGGATCTCGGGGCCGGAGGGATTCTCGGATGCTCGGCCGAGATAACGGCCCACGGCGGATGTGGTGCGGAAATCGAGTTGGATCGCGTCAACGTTGCCGTCGAGGACATGCCGCCGGAAGTCATTGCCGTTGGTGAAACGCAGGAACGGCTGCTCTGGGCCGTTCCGCCTGAGATCGCGCCCGAAGTGCTACGCATCTACAACGAGATCTTCACGTTGCCCGAGATCGCGGGTAATGCCGGGGCTACGATCGTCGGGCGCGTGACGGCGACGCCGCGCTACCGCATGCGCCATCGCGGCGAGTGGGTCGTCGACGTTCCGAGCGGGCTGTTGACGGCGCAGGTCGACGATGACCTGCCATATACCGAGGTCATTCGGCACGGCGGCCAAAGTGCGGAGTTGCCCGCCGTGGACGTCGAGACCGTCTTTCCGCAGGTTCTCGCCCACCCGGACGTCTGCTCGCGCGAGCCGCTCTATCGGCGATACGACGGCGTGGTTCGCGGGGCGACGGTTCTGCCGCGCGGCTCCGCGGATGCCGGCGTGCTCGCGCCCATCGCGGGTTCGCGGCTGGGCGTCGCGCTCGCCGTGGCGGGAAATCCGCGCTATGGGCGCATCGATCCCGGCTACGCCGCCCAGCACGCCGTTCTCGAAGCGATGCGCCGCGTGGTCGCCGTGGGCGCGACGCCGATCGGGCTCACCGATTGCCTCAACTTCGGCAATCCGCGCAAGCCCGAGCAGTATGGCGAGTTCGTCGCTGCCGTGGATGGATTGGCGCGCGCCGCCGCGGAGCTCGACCTGCCGTTCGTCTCCGGCAACGTGAGCTTCTATAATGAAGGGCCCGACGCGGCGCCGATTCCGGCTTCGGCGATCGTCTCGTGCATCGGGGCGCTCGACGACGTTGCGGCGGTCGTCACGCCGGGCCTCAAGAGCGCCAATTCGTCCTTGCTGTGGGTCGGCAGCCGCGAGCTCGTCGTCGGCGGCTCAGTGCTGGCCGACGTGCTCGGCATCACGGGCTCGTTGCCCGCGCTTTCGATGAGCGCGGAGCGCGCCGCCGTCGGCATCGTGCATGAGGCGGTCGCGCGCGGCGTGCTGCGATCGTGCCGCGCGATCGGGGACGGGGGAATGTTGACGGCGTTGGCGCGCCTGGCGTTCGACGCGATGCTAGCGGAAGGTAGCGTGGGCGCCGAGATCGATTTCGGCAATCCACTATGCGAGGCGGGCGGCTTCCTCTGCGAGGTGAGCGACGACAGCGATATCGACGTGACGCGCGCGCTGCACGTCGGCCGCACAATCGCCGAGCCCTATCTCGTGGTGAACGGCGTACGGTTCCAGGTTGCGGAACTTCACGAAGTTTGGTCGCGCCCGCTCTCCGCACTCTATCCATGAACCGCCGAATCGCCGTGTTGGTCTTTCCCGGGACGAACTCCGAGGACGAAACGGTGCGAGTGTTGCGCGACTGCGGCGGCGACGCGGAGCTCGTTTGGTGGTCGCAGGCGCAACAACTGGCGCAGTACGACGCGTACGTGCTCGCGGGCGGCTTCGCCCACGAGGATCGAATTCGCGCCGGCGCAATCGCCGCGCACGATCCCATGATGGACGCCGTCATCGAAGGCGCCGCCGCTGGGAAGCCGATTCTGGGCGTCTGCAACGGCGCGCAGATTCTCTTGGAGGCCGGCCTCGTTCCGGGAACGGGTGCCGTGGGTCGACCGACGGCGGCATTTACGAAGAATCTGCCCGCACCACACTTCGTTTGCCGCCACGTGACGATGCGGCTTGCGATCCGGCCGTCGCGCTGCGCCATTACCGCGGCGCTCGAGCCCGGCGCGCTGATTCCCGCATGGGCGGCGCACGCCGAAGGCCGGTTAGCCGCCCCGCCCGAGGCGCTCGCCGAGGTCGTCGCGGGCGACCACGTGGCATTCGTCTACGCGCATCCCGACGGGCGAGTGGACGACCACGCCGTTCCGAACGGCTCCGCGTTGCGCTGCGCCGGCCTGGTTAACCTCGCTGGCAACGTGCTCGCGATCATGCCCCATCCCGAACGCGACGCTTGGAACTTCAACCATTTGGAGCACAGCGACCGCGGCGACGTGCTATCGCCGTCCGGCGGCGCGCGATTGTTCCGCAGCTTCGTCGAAGCGGTGTCGAGCGCGTGAACCCGACTGGTCGCCTCGTGGAGATCCTGCTCAAGATTCCGGACAATACCGCGTACACCGCCCTGGTCGCGCTGCGCCGTCTGGGCGTGGACGTGTCGCGCGTCGAGCGTGGCGTGCTGCGTTTCTTCGATGAGGAAGAACCGGTCGAGGAATTGATCGTACGCATCCAAAGCGATGAGACGATTTTCAACCCGAACGTCCATCGGCTCAGGCTGCGCGACGGCGCGGCACCCGACAGCGGCGAAGTGTGGATTGAGTCGCTCGACGAGACGGTGCCGGCCGTGGCCTGGCGGTTGTTCGATTCGCGGGAACGGCCCTTGAGCGAGCCGGCGCTTCGCGCGGCCGCGGAACGCCTCTTATGCAACCCTTCAATCGATAAAGCGATAGTAGGCAGCACCGGCACATGAACCGTCCGTATACGATCGCGACGTTGGGCTCTCATTCGGCGCTGCAAATTCTCAAGGGCGCGCACGACGAAGGCTTCCACACGCTCGCGATCTCCAATCGCGATACCGAGCGGCTCTATCGTTCCTTCGCCTTCGTGGACGAGATCATCGCGCTCAACGACTACTCCGAGTTCATGAGCCTCATGGACGAGCTCCGCCGGCGCAAGGTCATCATCGTGCCCCACGGGTCCTTCGTGGCGTACTTGTCGCTCGACGAGCATAAGAAGATGACGATCCCGTATTTTGGGAACAAGGCCGTGCTCGAGTGGGAGGCCAGCCGCGAGCTGCAGCGCCAGTGGCTTTCACGGGCCGGTCTCAAGCTGCCGCGACAGTTCCGCAGCGGTGCTGAGATCGACCGCCCCGTGATCGTGAAGCTCTATGGCGCCGCGGGCGGCAAGGGCTACATGTTCATTCGTGACGCCCACGACTTCGAAGGACGCGCCGCGCACCTGAAAGCCGCGTACATCATTCAAGAATACATCATCGGCGTGCCCCTCTACATTCATTATTTTTACTCGCCGCTGCAGAACAAGCTCGAGATCATGTCGATGGACCGTCGATACGAGACCAACGTGGACTCCCTGGGCCGCATTCCGGCGACCGCGCAGGAAGGCATGGACGTCAGCCCCTCCTACGTGGTCGTGGGAAATCAACCGGTGTCGCTGCGGGAGTCGATGCTGGCCGAAGCGTTACACATGGGCGACGAGCTGGTGCGAGTCAGCAAGGAGATCTGCGGCCCGAAGGGCCTGTTTGGAGCGTTTTGCATCGAAACGATTATTACGCCCGACATCCAGTTTTACGTGATGGAGATTTCGGCGCGGATCGTCGCCGGCACGAACCTTTTCATCGACGGCTCACCATACTCTTATCTAAACTACTCCGAACCGATGTCGACCGGGCGCCGGATCGCCAGGGAGCTCAAAAACGCATTACTAACCAATAACTTGCGGTTGGTGCTGGATGATTCGAGCGTTCTCTAAGATTGCCGTCGTGACGGCCGTGCTCTGCGCGCTGCTGGCGGTGCCGGCGGTCGTTCGCGCCACGTACGAAGCCGACCCCGCGGTGCTCTACCAGCAGATGAAGGACGCCTATGCAAAGGGCGAAGCCGACGGGTGGAACTTTCGGGCCGAGCTCACGTACCTCTCGACGATCTTCAACGCGGGTCGCGCGTACTCGTTGCAGTATCCCAACGATCCCGCCTACGCCGAGCTCGCGACGCTCACGGTGCGCATCGGAACGGGGCTGCACTACAATCCGCTGACGAACCACGACGCCGCCGTTTGGTGGGTACGTGAGGCCGCCGATTGGATCTCGAGGCATTCCGACGACACACAGCTGATCGGCGATGCGCAGGCGCTGTTGCAGCGGGTCAACTCCGAGGATGATGCGAACGCGCTCGCGCGCCTGGCCGACGAAGACGCCGCCGCGAACGTACGCAACTATCCCGGCGACACGGACGCCCTCCTGATCCGCGTGGAGGCCGACTGGCGGGCGTGGCTGCTGACGCGCGATCCCCAGTGGCGCAGCCTCGCGCTCGCGCGGGCCGCGCAAACCAACTTTCCGGTGGCGCACCTGCCGACGAACTGGGGCAACGAACTGGTCAACGTGGCCAATCAGGGCTCGCCGGATCGCGGTTACAGCGGGGCGGACGTGCAGAACGCGCGCGTCTTCTTGGCACGTTTGCGCGCGGTCGATCCGTTGCGCGTCATCGCTTCCGTT
>JAFAQW010000128.1 GCA_019245995.1 Vulcanimicrobiota bacterium
GTCCAACGGTGCGATAACGATCCCGCGCAAATACCGCAACGAGTTCGGCCAACTCGAAGAACACGCGCCCTATTACGAGCGCGACTTTCGGGCCCCGGTGCTGCGGCCACCGGTCGAGCTGCAGGGCGAATACGAGGTTCGTGTCACCAACGGCGGGCGCAACGCCGTCTATATCGTGCAAAATCATCCGTTCGACGTCGTCGGCTGGGATGGTTATTGTTATCCTTACGCCTTCAATCTCGACGAGTTCGCTCCGATCACGGGGAAGTTGCATCAGCCGCCGCCCGCTCACGCCACCTTCGAGGCACCCGGCGCGGCGTTTTGCGCGTTCGTCCCGCGCCTCTTTGACTATCATCCGCTCGCGATACCCGTGCCGTACAATCACTCCAGCGTGGACTGCGATGAAGTGCTGTACTACGTCAGCGGCAACTTCATGAGCCGTCGTGGTGTGGAGGAGGGATCGATAACGTTGCACGCGGCCGGCGCGCCTCACGGCCCGCAGCCGGGCGCCGTGGAGTCGAGCCTCGGCAAGAAGTCGACCGACGAGATTGCCGTCATGATCGATACGTTTAAGCCGCTGCAACTCGCCGATGCGGCATCTCGCTGCGAAGACGCCGAGTATTTCCGCTCCTGGATTGAAGAACCGGTCAGAGCTTAGGTCGCTGGCTCTACTCGACCGCGGGCCATACCGAACCCGATGCGGCGAGCGCCTTGGGTTTCGCACCAGCCGCGCAGGGTGACCTCGTCGCCGTCTTCTAGGAACGTGCGTGACTCGCCGTCGGGCAGTTGGATCGGCCGTTCCCCGTTCCAGGTAAGCTCGATCAGGCTTCCTTGCGTGCCGGTGCCTGAGCCGCTAATCGTGCCGGAAGCAAAGAGATCGCCGGGTCTCGTCACGGCGCCGTTGACGGTCGCGTGCGCGAGCTGCTGCGCTGCAGTCCAGTAAATGCCGCCAAAGGTGCTTTGAGAGATCCGTTTCGGCGGCACACCACGCTCGTGCATCCGCCTCGTTTGCAGGTCGGCTGCCAGATGGATATCGTACGACGAGTTGCGCTCGAGCGCGAGATAGTCGAGCGGTGCCGGGTCTTGTCGCGTCGCGGGCACGCGAAATGGCTCGAGCGCTTCCAACGTGACGATCCAGGGCGAAATCGTCGTGGCAAACGACTTCCCGAGGAACGGCCCGAGCGGCTGATACTCCCAGGCTTGAATGTCGCGCGCGCTCCAGTCGTTGACCAAGACGAAGCCGAAGATGTGGTTCGCCGCGTTGCCGATCGCTATCGGCCGCCCCAGCTCGTTGCCCGGGCCGACCGTGAACCCGAGCTCTAACTCGATATCCAGGCGCCGGCTCGGGCCGAACTCCGGTGCGGACGCTCCCGGCGCTTTGCGCTGGCCACACGGCCGGCGGATCGGCGTACCGTCGATGACGATGGTCGCCGAACGTCCGTGATATCCGACGGGCAGCCACTTCCAGTTCGGCAGAAGCGGCTCGGCATCGGGCCGGAAGAGGCGTCCCAAATTCGTCGCGTGTTCGATCGAGGAATAGAAATCGACGTAGTCGCCGATCTCCATAGGGACGCGTAACGCGGCGCCGTCGCGCTTGACCAGCATGCGCTCGATCCGGCCGTTTCTCAGCCGTGCATCGCCGCCGACCCGCAGCAGATCCCAAAGTCTCCTGCGGACCGGCGACCAGACGTCCGCGCCCGCGCCCAGGAATGCATTGAGCGTCGTCGCTTGCAGCAGAGCGCGGCCGCAACAGTCGTCGAAGAAACCCTCGACGGCGACCGCATGGAGGTCGACGATGCGGTCACCGATCGCGACGCCGAGATGCGGTGTGCCGTCCGCGGCGAGAAAACAGCCGAAGGGCAGATTTTGAATTGGAAAATCGCTTTCCGGCGAAACCGGCAGCCACGATTGCAGCGCCGGGTCGGTCGTGGATTGTTCCGCCGCTACGGACACGGCAGAATCCCGAGCGCCGTCAAATCCTGCACCGGTTCCGCGAAGCTGCAGCTCCCGTAGGAAATGAAGCGGTTGCGCCGCAGCGACTCGAGCTCGGAGATCGAGATCGCGCGATGCCGCCACCTCAGCGACGACTCATCGAAAGAAAACGCGGCCGGTTCTTCTTCTGCGAGCACCTCGCGGAGTGTCTCCCGCTCTACGCAACCGGCCAGCGCACCCGCGACGAGCAGGTTCAAAAATCCGTGCATCATGAAACCGGTCGTACGATCGCGGCGGCGCACCGGGTGGTGCAGGCCGGCCGTCGCCTTGAAGGCGACGCTGGCCTCGTTCGCAGCGATCAGGAAATCCGCGACCTCGTCGACGCTGGGGAAGGCGTCCGGCGTCACGCCGCCGCAGCGAAGCTTCGCTCCGATCCCGGCGTCGGCAAGCATCCTCAGAAGCGCGTGGACCTCGCCCGGGCTTTGCGCCCGCGCTACCTCAACGTAGGCAGGAAGCTGTGACAGCCCTTCTTGGCTCAGCCGCCGGCGCAGCTGCGACAGCGTCGAATTGTATGGTGGAGTCGGCGCCGGCAATTCGAGCACCTCGACCCGCGCGCCGGTGCGCCGCAACGCGCCTGCGCCAATTGCTGGGTCGTCGAGAATCAGCGACAGCGGCGTCGCGCCGTCATCCCAGTCCGGCAGGCTCGATGCCCGCAGGATGAACCGTCCGAGCATCCATTGCAGGGGACCGTTACGCGCCTGCGCGTATTCCGCGCGCGCGTCGCGCATGGGGAGTTGCGCTGGAGGAAAGAGTCCCGCGTAATCAATCAGCCGCGACAGCGCGACTCGCGCCGAACGCCGTACGACCGTTGAGCTCGTCACTCGCCGCTGGTTTGACAGGGCCTGCACGGGGCCTTCGCCAAGTCGGCCGCTCTATGAGTACCGCGACCGAAGCTCGCAGCAATCCTCTCGCGCAGATCGACTGGGATTACGTTGAATTTTACGTCGGCAACGCCAAGCAGGCGGCACACTATTATATGTCTGCGTTCGGCTTCGACCAACGGGCCTATGCCGGGCCGGAAACCGGCGTGCGCGATCGCGTGAGCTACGTCCTGGAACAGAACAAACTGAGATTCGTGCTGACGGCGAGCCTGGTTCCCGACGATGAGATCTCCCGTCACGTCATGTTACATGGCGACGGCGTCAAGGACGTCGCCATTTTGGTTCAAGATACAAAAGCGGCTTTCGATATGGCGGTGGCGGGGGGCGCACGCGTCGTGCTGCCGCCCACGACGATCGAAGACGGCCTGGGGAAACTCGTCAAGGCGACGATCGCGACGTACGGCGATACCGTCCATTCGTTCATTCAGCGCGACGGCTACTCCGGCGTCTTCGCCCCGGGGTTCGTGGAAGCGCGGCGGACGATTCCCGGGACCGTCAAGCCGCAACTGCAGTTCCTCGACCACTGCGTCGGTAACGTGGGCTGGGGCGAGATGGATTCGTGGGGCGATTTTTACGCGCGCGTCTTTGGTTTTTCCCAACTCGTCTCGTTCGACGACAAGGATATCTCGACAGATTATACGGCACTGCGCTCCAAGGTGATGACGGACCCACGCAATCAGGTGAAGTTTCCGATCAACGAACCGGCGCAGGGCAAGAAGAAATCGCAAATCGAGGAGTACCTGGACTTTTATCGCGGGGCCGGCGTGCAGCACATGGCAATCCGAACCGACGATATCGTCGCGACCGTGCGGGCGTTGAAGGCCAACGGCGTCGAGTTCCTCGAAACGCCGGAGTCCTATTACGACATGCTGCGCGACCGCGTCGGACAGATCGACGAAGCGCTCGAAACGCTGCGGGAACTGCGGATTCTGGTGGATCGGGACGATTTAGGCTATATGTTGCAGATCTTCACCAAGCCGCTGCAAGATCGGCCGACGGTCTTCTTCGAGATCATTCAACGCAAGGGCAGCCTGTCGTTCGGCAAGGGCAATTTTAAAGCGCTCTTCGTTTCGATCGAGCGCGAGCAAGAGAAGCGGGGAACCCTCTAACCCGCGCGGGGGTTGTACGGCAACGTGATTACTAGCCCGGGACTCGATCGTGCGCGCTTGGTGGAGTGGTTCAGGCGTAACCGCGAGCGTTCGGCCAGCATTTTTGCGCTGGTCAACGAGGATGCTTTCCACGAACGCCCCATCCCCCTGCGGCACCCTCTCGCGTTTTACGAAGGGCATTTACCGGCGTTTAACTTTTTGACGCTCAACGAGCGGGGACTGGGCGAGCCGCCCTTGGATTCGAGGCTGGAGAGGCTCTTCGAACGTGGTATCGATCCCTCGTCCGCCGACGCGGCCAGATCGCATGACCGCTCGGATTGGCCCGCGCGCGAAACTGTCCAACGGTTTGGCGCCCGTTGCGACTCCGAGGTCGAACGCGCGCTGATGACGGCTCGAATCGACGATCCCAGCGTCCCGTCCTTAGTGCGAGCGCAGGCGGCATACACGATTTTAGAACACGAGCCGATGCACCACGAGACGTTGCTGTATTTGATCCATCAACTTCCGTACGGTCGAAAGCGCGCTTTGAACGGGCATCACGACGACCATCCGGTGGGGAGCGCGGACTTCAAAACCGTTCCTGCCGGGATCGCGACCCTTGGGGCGGACTCGGCGGAAGCGATTTTCGGCTGGGATAACGAGTTCGAACGAACAGAGATCGCGGTCGACGAATTTCACATCGCGGAGCGTCCGGTCACGAACGGAGATTGGCAGCGCTTTCTCGCCCAGGGCGGTCCCGTTCCGCCGTTTTGGCATCGGCGCAACGGCGAGTGGCACCTCAAGCTCGTCTTCGAAGAGATCCCGTTGCCGCGCTCGTGGCCCGCATACGTCTCACACGATCAGGCCGAGGCCTACGCTGCGTGGGCCGGGATGCGGCTCCCCAGCGAGGCGGAATACCACCGAGCTGCGTTCGGCACGCCGGAGGGCGCCGAGCGGCCGTTCCCGTGGGGCGACGAAGCGCCCTCAGCAGCGCACGGAAATTTCGACTTCGAGCGGTTCGATCCGGAACCGGTCGACGCGCACCCGCTCGGTAGGAGCGCGTGGGGGGTGCTGGACCTCGTCGGCAACGGCTGGGAATGGACCTCGACGCCGTTCGGCCCACTGCCCGGCTTTACACCAATGACGTCCTATCCGGTCTATTCCAGTGATTTCTTCGACGGGAAGCACTACGTGATGAAGGGCGCCTCGCCCGCGACGTCGCGCGATCTCATCCGCCGCTCGTTCCGCAACTGGTTTTATGGCGATTATCCGTACATGTACGCGAAGTTTCGCTGCGTCACCAAGTAGATGGAATTATGACAACCACGATCTCCCCTGCAACCGCAAAGAAGGTTCCCATCACCGTCGCGTACGGCGACGGAATCGGCCCCGAGATCATGAGTGCGACGCTGCGAATAATTGAGGTCGCCGGCGCCGGCTTAGAGCTGGAGCCGATCGTGATCGGGGAGCCGATTTACGAAAAGGGCATCAGCAACGGCATAGAACCCGCCTCGTGGGAGTCTTTGCGGCGCACGAAGGTCTTTCTGAAGGCGCCAATCACCACGCCGCAGGGCGGCGGGTTCAAGAGCCTCAACGTCACCGTGCGCAAGACGTTGGGCATGTACGCCAACGTGCGGCCTTGCATGTCGCTCTATCCCTACGTTGCGACCAAGCATCCGCGCATGGACATCGTCATCGTACGGGAGAACGAGGAAGACGTCTATGGCGGCATCGAGCACCGCCAGACCAATCAAGTCGCGCAGTGTTTGAAGCTGATCTCCAGACCGGGAAGCAAACGCATCATTCGCTACGCGTTCGAGTACGCGCACGCCAACAAGCGCAGAAAAGTTACGTGCTTCACCAAAGACAATATCATGAAGATCACGGACGGTCTGTTCCATCGGACCTTCAACGAGATCGCTGCCGAGTATCCCGATATCGAGCACGAGCACTGGATCGTCGACATCGGCGCCGCGAAGATGGCCGATACGCCCGAGGCCTTCGACGTCATCGTTATGCCCAATCTCTATGGCGACGTACTCTCGGACGTCGCGGCTCAGATCACGGGCTCCGTGGGTCTGGCGGGCTCGGCTAACATCGGCGACCACTGCTCGATGTTCGAGGCGATCCACGGCTCCGCGCCGCGCCGGGCGGGACAGAACCTCGCCAATCCGTCAGGACTGCTGCATGGCGCGATCCTCATGCTGGTCCACGTCGGCCAGGCCGAGGTCGCCGAACGGGTTCACAACGCCTGGCTCCGCACCATCGAAGACGGCGTCCACACCTACGATATCTACAAGGAAGGCACGTCCCGGCAAAAAGTCGGCACGACGCAGTTCGCCGACGCCGTCATCGCGCGGCTCGGTCAAAAGCCGCAGCACTTGAAAGCCGTCGAATACGATAAAGAGGCGCAGATGAACCTCGCCATTCGCCCCGCGGGCAAGCCGCCCATGAAGCTGCGCGCCGGCGTCGACATCTTCATCGACCGGCGTGACGGCAATCCCGATCAAATCGCAGCGGTCATGGAACAGTTTCACGTCTCGGGCGTCAAACTCACGACGATCAGCAATCGCGGGACGAAAGTGTGGCCCAACGGTAATCCCGACACGTATTGGAGCGACCATTGGTGCTGCCGTTTCGAGTCCGACGGCGAGCCTTTCTCTGCCGAGCACGTCGTGAAGCTGTTGCAGGTCGCAAATCATGCAGGCTTTGACGTCATCAAAACCGAGGGTTTGTACACGTTCAACGGCGAGCGCGGCTATTCACTCGCTCAAGGGGAGTAGGCGCCCGGGCGAACGTGCTATACTACATACGGAGTACGCCGGGTGATCGCGCTCCTAGGTCCCGGCAACGGGGCAGTCAATCGACGCAGTCGATTGGGGAGTGAGGAAAGTCCGGGCTTCACAGGGCAGGGTGCAGGATAACGTCCTGTCGGGGCGACCCGAAGGAAAGTGCCACAGAAACATACCGCGGGGCCTCGCGCCCCGTAAGGTTGAAATCGGGAGGTAAGAGCTCACGGAGCACTGCGGTGACGCAGGCTCGGGTAAACCCCACCTGAAGCAAGACCGCTCGAGTAAAACGGACGGCCCGTCCAAACGAGCTACGTCGCAACGAGGCGCCCGGTAACGCGCGCCCCAGAGAGATGATCATCGCCCGCTCGCGGGCACAGAATCCGGCTTACAGGCGTACTCCTTTTTGCAACTCGGCGGGGCCCAAAAGCGTTATAGCGAAAGAGTTTTATGGAAATGGCGCATCAATACTTCACCCCCGAAATGACCGTGGACGAGGCGTTCAAGCTGCATGCCGGCGCGCGCCGTGTCTTTGCGCGATTCCATCTCGGCGGCTGTTCGAACTGCGCCATCAGCGAATCGCATACCATTGGCGCCATCAGCGTGGACTACGGCATCCCTTTGCCGATGTTGCTGGACAGCCTCAACGCGCTGTTCGATCAAGGAACGCTCGCGATCGGCGCGCGCGTGCGCATCCCGGACGAGATCCGCGCGAAGATTCCGCAACTGGCGAATGTCCCCGAAACCGGAGAGATCGTGGCAGTGGACAGCGGCGCGTACACGGCGGATTTCGGCGAGGTGCGCCTTCAGGGACTCGCCGAGGACTTCGTCCCCGTGGAGACGCAGGCGACCGCCGGCTAGAGTAGACGGCGGGCGGCGAAGCCCTCCTCGACGCCGTGCCAATGGGCGACCGCCGGCTCGCCAAGCTTCCAACAGAGATAGATCGGCTGCTCGTCGAGAACGGCGGGAAAATCAATGAGGCCGAGGTCCAGATCTTTCACGATGCAACCATGTGCTTCAATCCGATAGATCAGGCGCCCGATCTCCTGTTTCAATTCGGCAAAGCGGGGCGCCGGCAAGGGTGAACCGACGCCGGCGAGCCGCGGCCTGCGCGCCGGCTGCGCGTGATGCAACGCGGGATCGGACTCGAGCAGCTTGATCGCCAATTCGCGTCGCCGGCTCAGCAGGTCCTCGACGAGGGGGCCCAGCTTACCGATGAGGGCGTTGGCACGTTCGGGCGAAAAGAGTTTCATATGGGTTCCCTGCGCATCGTCTTCGTGACGGGTCTGTCGGGTGCAGGCTTGAGCCAAGCCATCAAGTCATTCGAAGATTTGGGATTTTACTGCATCGAACACCTTCCTCCCGTGGTGCTCGGCGCCGCGCTCTCGGCGTTGCACGATTCGGCCGTGCGCGACGTTGCCATCGCGCTCGACGTGCGCACCGGTGGACAGTTCGGCGACGCGCGGCGGGCGATCGACGGGATTACGGGCGCAAACGACGTGAAGGTGCTTTTCCTCGACGCCTCCGACGAGTTGTTGGTACGCCGGTTCAGCGAGACGCGCCGGCGGCATCCCCTGCTGGAGGCCGGTTCCGTGCGGGAAGCCATCGAAGCCGACCGGCGGGCGCTCGCGCCGCTCCGGGAACGTGCCGACGTCGTCCTCGATACGACGAACCTGACGCACGGTGCGCTGAAGGACCGTCTCGCAGCCGCATTTCTCCGCGACGGGCCCGTTCGCTTGACAGTGACGTTCGTGTCCTTCGGCTTTAAGTTCGGCGTGCCGACCGATCTCAATATGATGTTCGACGTGCGCTTCTTGCGCAATCCGAACTACGATGACAGGTTAGCGCCGCTCACGGGACGCAACGCCGGCGTGGGCGCGTTTATCGAAGCGGATCCGTCGCTCGAGCCGTTTCTGTCCCGGGTGAGCGACCTGTTGGAGTTTCTCTTTCCGCGTTATCGCGCGGAAGGGAAGACGCAGCTGACGGTAGGTTTCGGGTGCACCGGAGGCCGGCATCGTTCCGTATACGTCGCCCGCCGTCTGATGCAGCATTTCGCAGCCGACCCTCAGCTCACGGTCGCGTGCGAAGCGCGGGAGCTCGAAGGCGCGGCGTGATGCGCAAGCGCTTGGGTGGATCCCTGCACTGGCTTTTGCCGGGTCTGGGCGTGAAGCGCTGGCTCCTGCTGGCCGCGTTGGGAGCGGTTCTTCTTCTCGATGCCGCCGGGCGCTGGTTCATCGCCGAAGGCACGGGCATTCACATCAACGAGGTCCTCGACGACATCGTTGACGACTACTTTTCGCCGGCGTATTTGACGTGGGTTCTCACCGTTGCGGGGTTGACGGCAATCGGCATCGCGCTCTGGATGGCGTTACGCACGGCCACCCGCATCGTTCGGGAGCGCAATCCACGCGGATTTCGCGACGCCTTAGCGGGGCGGCGCCTGCAACAGGGCTATAAGGTCGTCGCAATCGGCGGCGGAACGGGACTGTCCACGCTGCTGCGCGGTCTCAAGCGGCGTACCAGCAATCTGACCGCGATCGTTACGGTCAGCGACGACGGCGGCTCTTCGGGTCGGCTGCAGAAAGAGCTCGGGGTACTGCCGCCGGGCGACGTGCGGAACTGCCTCGTTGCCCTGGCCGACGACGAGGCGCTCGTCACGGACCTTTTTCGTTCTCGCTTCACGGCGGGCGAGGGGCTGACCGGACACTCATTCGGCAACCTCTTCTTGGCCGCGATGTGCGGCATC
>JAFAQW010000088.1 GCA_019245995.1 Vulcanimicrobiota bacterium
GAGGACGGCAAGCAGCAGCGCGACTTCGTGCACGTCGCCGACATCGCCAACGCGTTCTTGACGGCGCTGGAGAGCGACGCAGCGGTGTGGGACGCGTTCAACATCGGCAGCGGCAAGCCCGTGACGATCGCGCAGATGGCAGCGACGCTGGGGAAGTTCCTCGATAAAGACATCGAGCCGGAGTTCTTAGGAAGATATCGCGTCGGGGACATTCGTCACTGTTTCCCAGACATCACCAAAGCCGAGGGTACCTTCGGTTGGCGGCCGCAGCGTTCGTTCGACGACGGCATGCAAGAACTGATCGGGTGGGTGTCGGCCGCGAAGGCGCCGCCGGTCGACCGCAGTGGGGCGAGCCTCGCCGAACTGGAAACGAACAAGCTGCTCGTCTAGCGAGTGAAAGGAGCGAAGAAATGATTCGAGCCAAGATCGCGATCGCTGCGACGATCGGCCTGTTTTTTGTCAGTCTCTGCCCCGCACGTGCGGACGATCACGTCGGGGTCTTTGCGGGCGGGCAAACGGACTTTTCGAACTTCGTCTTCATCGGTGCCACGGCGTCCTTGGGGCCGAGCCTGGGCAACGGCGTAGCGGTGCGCGGCATCCTCGATACCGGCGGTTACGACTACATCAATAGCAAGCTCGGAGCGGTCAAGGCGAACTTCGGCGGCGGCGAGCTCGACTTGCTCTATCAGTTCACGCACAACAATTTTTGGAGCGACGTGGGCGTCGGCGGCAACGACACGTATACCCATCTCAGTCCCGACGATACGGCCAATCGGCGTCGCGGCCAACAGGCGGAAGTGCGCCTGAGCCTCGACGGAGGCAACATATCGGGGCCGTGGCGGGTCGACTGGAACGGCTTCTACGGCGTTCGTCTCGACGATTACTCGGGGCGCCTCGCGCTAACCCACGCACTGTCATCGCAGTGGCGCCTCGGGGCGGAGTTCTATGCCGAAGGCGATCCGACGTACAGCCTCTACCAAGTCGGTCCATCGGCGGGCGTGCGCATCGGCAACAAATCGGAGATTCAGTTTTCCACCGGCGCGTCGTGGGAGTCCGGCTTCACACCGCGCGCCTATTTCAAGGCGCTCATCTACCAGAGCTTCTAGCGCCGAAGGCGGATTCGCCACAGCGCGTCGCGCAGCGCGAAGTACATCGGCTTCGGTTTCATCTCCCAGCTCAACGGCAGGCCCCGGTTGATGCCGGGGCTCTCGCCGTTCTTCCAGGCGCCGGGAAACCGCGCATAATCTTGCGGCGTTATCTCGATGATCCACGAGTGGCGGTCGCTCAGGCCCCACGTCGTGACGCCCAAGCAGCGACCGTGGCTGAGGACTGCGTCGAGATAGCGGCGCGTCTCGTCGGCCACCATGCGGTCGCGCTCTTGCGCCGATGCGACGTACTGCGACTCCTTGACGTCCAACTCGGTCACCATCACCGGCAGGTTCATGTCGTTGAGCTCGCGCAGGAACGCCGCGATCGCCGGTGCGGAGACTTGACCGAGCCGTAGATCGAGATGCCCTTGCAGGCCGATGCAGTCCAGCGGCGTGCCGGCCCCCTTCAATCGCTCGATCAATTTCAGGAAGTAATAGCGGCGCGCGCGCTGCTCGGCGTTGTCGTATTCCAGCCCATAGTCGCTGAGAAGAAGGAGACCGTTTGGAGCCAGCCCGCGGGCGAGCGTAAACGCGCGATGGATGTAGCCCGGACCAAACGCCTCGAGGTAGATGCTGTTGCGCAGACCGTCGCTGCGCTGACCCGGATCGATGGCTTCGTTGACGACCGTCCATTGGTGAACGAGATCGCGGTAACGCGTCATGACGAAACCGACGTAGTGGTTGACGAGCCCCCAGTCGCGTCGCTCGCGCAGCATCGCCGACGCCCACTCCGGCACGCCGAGATGCCAAAAGAGGACGTGCCCGCGTAGCTTCTTTCCCTGATCCGTGGCGAAGTCGACGAGCGCGTCGATCCGGTCGAACGAGAGCTGACCGTACGCCGGCTCGATCTCGTTCCAGTTCATCTCGTACTCGGGAACGAGCAACGCACACTCCTGCACGACGGCCTGCCGGTAGTCTTGCTCCGCATCGATCCGGCGAATTCGGACGGCCGCACCGTAGACGCGCCCGTTGTGCGCCGCAGCCTGGGCCAGCGTGGCGCCATTCTGCGCCGGCGCGTCGAACGCGTTGGCGGCCAGAAGCGGGACCGCGCCGCCGGCCGCCATCATGGTCGCAATGGCACGCCGGCGATCGAGGATGCCGTGGCGTGGAGGTTGACGCTGCACTGCGCGCAACGCTTTGCGCCGAACGTCCCGATTCCCGCACGCCGCGTGCAACGACGCTCTCGAGAATAACGGTAACCTTCGTCAATAAAGCCGTCATGGCGGGATGAAAAGACGCCCTTGCGGTGTAAGCCGTGGGGCGCGACGCTGTATGGCGGCGGCTCGGCTGCTTGGTGGGCCGCACTTTCGATGGCTTTTCCGTCGTTACGAGGAGATATGTTGCATTCTCGAGTCGCATTTGCACTCGCGGCCGCGCTGATGCCGGCGGGCTGCGGCGGTCAAAACACGATGCTATCGCCGGCGGCATTCGACGGCGCTTCGAATTTTGCGCGACCGTCCGGCGCGGACCCCCAGGCAAAAGGGAAGATCAAGCACGTCATCATCATCGTCCAGGAGAATCGCAGCCTGAACAATCTGTTCATGGGATATCCCGGAGCGACCACCACGAAGTACGGCTACGATAGCCGCGGTAAAAAGGTGGCGCTCAAGCCCATCGCGCTGGAGACCAAGTGGGATTTAGCGCATAACGCGGCCGGAGTGATCGCCGCCTGCAACGGCGACGGCAGCATACCGGGCACGAACTGCCGGATGAACGGCTTTGACAAGGATAAGGTCGTGCTCTGTGGTGGACCCAGCCAGCCGAAGTGTCCGAAGGACCATCCACAATACGCCTACGTCCCGTACTCGGAATCGGAGCCGTATTTCGATATGGCCAAGAATTACGTCTTGGCGGATGAAATGTACTCATCGGATTTCGACGCCAGCAGCTTCGTCTCGCATCAATACATCATCGCGGCGCAGGCGAAGTCCTCGATCGACTACCCGATCGTTCCTTTGCAGTGGGGCTGTCCGGGCGGACCGCACGACACCATCACGATGGTTTCCAAGAACCGCGATTTTCCTCACGGCAAAGAGGTCGCATGCTGGGACGTCCCCACGTTGGGCGACGAGCTCGACGGCGCGGGTCTGCCGTGGGCCTTTTACACGTCGCCCGTCAACGGCGACGGCGGCGTGTGGAGCGCCTATCAGGCGATCAAGCACATCTATCAGGGTCCGGATTGGACCAAAGACGTCATCACGCCGCAGACGCAGT
>JAFAQW010000147.1 GCA_019245995.1 Vulcanimicrobiota bacterium
AACGAGCGATACCCGGCCGGAGCCGTCGCACCCGAGTGGAGGAGCCGAGTCTGCCAGGATGTGCTCATGACGCCGTTTTCGCCGATGCGGGGTTCTCCGGCCTCGCGCCGTAGTGGCGCCTATGCACTGTTATTTCTTGCGCCACGGTATTGCCGTCGATGCCACCCGCTGGCATGGGACCGACGACGACCGTCCCCTGACCGAGGACGGTTGCAAGCGCATGGAGCGCGAAGCGGGCGCCATCGCACAGTTGCTGCCCGGCGTGGAGGTGATCGTCACCAGTCCGTTGCTACGCGCGCGTCAAACGGCGCAGTTCGTCGCCAGACGCCTGGGGCTGAGCGACGTCGTCGAAGACGCTCGAGTCGCGCACGGGTTCAACGCTCGTAGCTGCAAGGAAATACTAACGCAGCACTCCGGCACGGAGTCGGTGTTGTTCGTTGGACACGAGCCGACGATGAGTGCGGCGATCGGCACGCTGATCGGCCGCGGGAACGTGGAAATGAAGAAAGCGGCGCTCGCGGCCGTCGACTTACCGGAAGCAACCTCGGGCGCCGGCACGCTGATTTTTCTGATTCCACCGAAGGTGCTGGTGCAGTGGGGAAAGAGCCTTCAACGCTAGGATGAGGTAACATGCCACGAATACAGGACGTTCTTGCCTGCGCGCTTTTGCTGACCGCCGTGCCGCAGCATGCGGCCGCGGAGACGCCGGCGGCCGCACCGGCGCCGGTGGCGACGTTTGACGTCGGGTCCCTGCACGTTGCGCAATACGGAACCGGCGCGCGCACTGTCATCTTCGTACCCGGTTTGGCTTGCGGCCCGTGGGAATGGAGCGGACAAATCGCGCGTTTCGCTTCACAATACACGATCTACGCGCTGACGCTGCCCGGCTTCGACGGACGGCCCTCGGTCGGGGGGCCGCTCTTTGCGGGCACGACGGGCGATTTTTGGCGCCTTTTGGGCGAGAAGCACATCAACCGGCCGATCGTGATCGGCCACAGTTTGGGCGGCACGTTCGCCTTCATGCTCGCAACCCAGCACCCCGATCGCCTCGGCGGCGTCGTGTCGCTCGACGGGCTCCCCGTCTTCCCGGCCGCTCTTTTCATGCCCGCGGAGACCATCAAGGCGATGGCGCAGCGGGCCTCGGCGCAAATGGCGGCGATGAGCCCCGCCCAGTTCACCGACTACGAACGTTCCACGGTGCTGCCAGAGTTGGTAACGTCGCCTCAGGATGTCGCGGCGATCGCGGCGGAAGTCGGCAAGAGCGATCCCGCGGATACGGGGCGCTGGTTCGAGGAAGACGTTACGTTGGACTTGCGTCCCGCACTGCACAAAGCGTCGTTGCCGATTCTCGTCCTGGCGCCCTATGACGCGACGGCGGACGCGCAATATCACATTGCCTCGATGGATGCCAAGCGAGGTTTCTACGCGCAGATTCTCAAAGGCGCGCCAAATCTCGACATCGTTATGATACCGAGCTCACGGCATTTCGCGATGTACGATCAACCAACCGCCGTCGGCGACGCTATTGCAAATTTCCTATCGAGCCACGCGCAGTGACGTGACGGCCTTATTTTTCAGAAACGGACCTGCCGACAATCGGCGCTTCACTCACTTCCTCGCCGAACAGCAGCGGATACACGAGACCCCCGAGACCGCCACCGACGAGCGGCGCGATCCAGAAAAGCCACAGTTGGGAGAGCGCCGCGCCGCCCGCAAAGATCGCCGGTCCCGTGCTGCGCGCCGGATTGACCGAGGTGTTGTCAATCGGAATGCTGATCAGATGGATCAGGGTCAGCACGAGTCCGATGGCCAGTCCGGCGAAGCCCACGGGCGCGCGGCGCTCCGTCGAGCCCAGAATCACCATCAAGAAGACGAACGTCAAGACGATCTCCGCGACGAGCGCCGAGACCATGCCGTAGTGACCCGGTGAAAGCGCGTCGTATCCGTTGCTCGCGAACTGTCCCGCAACGAAGTCCGGCTTGCCGCTGGCGATCCAATAGAGCACGGCGGCGGCGACGATCGCGCCGACGACTTGCGCGATCCAGTACGGGATGACGTCTCGCCCCGGGAATCGCTTCGCCAAGAAGAGCCCGAACGTCACGGCAGGGTTGATGTGACAGCCCGAGATCGGGCCGATCGTGTACGCCATCGTCAACAGCGTCAAGCCGAACGCGAGCGCCACGCCGGCGAATCCTATTCCCAGCTGCGGGAAGGCTGCCGCCAGTACTGCGCTTCCGCAACCGCCGAAGACGAGCCAAAAGGTTCCGAGGAATTCGGCGGAGACGCGTCGCGAGAGGGCCACCGGCAAGACTCCTTTCCTGCAGGCCGACGAACCGATTACCGCAATGGTAGCAGACAAGAATCGCTCGGTGCAACGTAGGGTAATGGGTAAGAAGTCCCAACCGATGGAAGAGCCGCAGAGCCGAAGCGCGCGCTACCGCGAGATCCTGGCCACGCTCGCTCGACACGGGATCGGCGCGGTCGCCGGACGCGAAATAGGGGCCGAACACCTGCGCGAAGCCTGCGAAGAGTTGGGAACGGTCTTCATCAAGCTTGGCCAAGTCCTATCGACGCGCGGCGACTTGTTGCCCGCAGCGTATCGGAACGAACTCGCAAAGCTCCAAGATGCGGTTCCACCCGTGCCGGTTACCGCGGTCGAGGAAGTAATTCGGCGCGAATTCCGCAAGCCGCCCGTGGAGCTCTTCGCTTCGCTCGACCCGCTTCCGGCCGGGAGTGGCTCGATCGCGCAGGCCCATAATGCGCGCCTTGCCGACGGCGCGGAAGTCGTCGTAAAAGTGCGCAAACCGGGAGTCAAAGAGACCGTCGAAACCGATCTCGAGATACTCGGCGACCTTGTCGCCTCTTGGACGCCGCGCCTTCCACTCTTGGAACAGTTCGATGCGCCGGGCCTCTTGCGAGAGTTCGGCGACACGCTGCGCGCCGAGCTCGATTTCCGAAAGGAGGCGGCAAACCAAAAGGTCTTTCGAGAGCTCTTTGGGAGCGAACGAGGCTTCAAAGTGCCGGACGTCCTTGAATCGCTGTCGGGGGAGAGCGTCCTAACGTACGAGCGGATCAGGGGCGACAGTCCCGATGAGATATCCGCTCTGCCGAGCCGGCGGCGCATCGCAATCGCTCGCCGCGTCGCGCGTTTCGTGGTCGAACCTGCGCTCCATCACGGCGTCTTGTACGCAGATCCGCACCCCGGCAACTTCATCGTTCTCCAAAGCGGTGCGTTGGGTGTCGTCGATTTCGGGATGGTCGAGCGACTCACGCCGGAAACCCGCCGGCGCGTGGCCGACTTGCTGATCGCCCTAAAGCGTTGCGATTCCGAGCGCCTCACGGATCGGCTCATCGAAATAGCCGCGCCTTCCCATCCGGTAAATCGCGCCGCGATCGCGGCGGAACTCGACCGTATGCTCAAACAGTACGTGGACGTCTCGTTCGACAGCGTGCCGGTCGGCAACGCGCTCAGAGAGTTGCTCGACCTCTTCCAGCGAGAGCGCCTGCGTTTGCCGCCGCCGATCGCGCAGCTCTTCAAGGCGCTGCTGATGTGCGAGGGCTTACTGCAACGAATCGATCCCGACTCGGGATTGTCGGATTACTTGGAGCCGCTCGAAGGAGGGCTCGTCTACGGCGGCCTGGCGGAGGGACCCCTAAAAGATCGCGTTCGCGACTCGGTGGCGGACGCGGCAGAGTTGACGATGGGCTTGCCGCGCCGCATCGATCGCGTCCTCGGTGAAGTCGAGCGAGGAAACCTCCGCGTGTGGGCACGCCTCGAAGACGCCGAACCATTACTCAAGCGCTTCGAGCGCATGGTAGAGCGCTTGAACGCGACGATGCTCGCCGCGGCTTGCATCGTCGGAATCGCCATCGTCATGCAATTCTATCACCCGCAAGGCTGGCGTGGCTGGATCGGCGTCGTCTTTTGGGTGGCGGTCGCCGCCGCGCTGATCAGCGTCGTGCGTACGCTGTTCGCCTTGCGCCGCTAGGCATCGTCGTTCTCGCGCGTCGCGTACACGACGATGCCGAGAAGGCCTGCCGTAACGATGACCCACGCCAACTGATACCAGTAAAAGAACGGGAGTCCGAAGAGGCTCGGCTCGGCCCTATTGTAGATCCACGGCAAGAGCGTGGCAACGAACGGCACGAGCAACAGCAGGTATACCGCGCGCGACCGCCTCATTGCGACGGCTTCGCGGGCGCCGTCGCGAAGCCCTTAGCACATGCCAGAGCTGCCCGACATCGCCGCCTACATCACCGCCCTGGAAGATCGCATCCTCGGCCGGACGCTGGAACGGATCTCGATCGCAAAGCCCTTTGTGTTGCGTACCGCCGAGCCGCCGGTTCACGAAGCGACGGGCCGCGTCGTCCGTGGGCTGCGCAGGCTCGGAAAGCGGATCGCCATTCAAATGGACGACGATTACTGGATCGTGCTGCACCTCATGATCGCGGGACGCCTGCGGTGGAGCGCAGATCGCCCCGCCGGGGGCTCGCGCGGCGCCTTGGCTGCCTTCGAGTTTCCCAACGGCCGGCTCACGCTCACGGAGGCGGGCTCAAAACGGCGCGCGTCCGTGCACGTCGTACGGGGTTCCGCCGCGCTGTCGGCGCTGGACCCCGGCGGACTCGACGTCTTCGAGGCCGACCTGCAAGCCTTTCGCGCTATCCTCATCACACAGAGCCGCACATTGAAACGCGCGCTCACCGATCCGCGCGCACTCAGCGGAATCGGCAACGCATACTCGGACGAAATTCTGCACGCGGCACGTCTCTCGCCCATAATGCTGACGCGCAAGCTCAAAGACGAAGAGTGGGAACGCCTGTACGGCGCAACGCGCTCGACGCTCCGCATCTGGATGGATCGCTTGCAAGAAGAGGCGCGGGTCGAGTTTCCGGCACGCGTCACGGCCTTTCGCAGCGACATGGCCGTACACGGCCGCTATGGCCGGCCGTGTCCCACGTGCGGCGCGACGATACAGCGAATCAGCTACGCGGATAACGAGACGAACTACTGTCCGGGCTGCCAAACCGGCGGTCGGATATTGGCTGATCGCGCGCTGTCGCGCCTGTTGAAAGCCGATTGGCCGCGAACCCTGGAAGAACTCAAATCTTAGAGCCGCCGCTCAGCCTTGCCTTTCCTTTCCAGGTGAGGGATTGATTGCCGTGGTAATCATGCATGGATACACACATGCACGCACATCCGCTTGAGGCGCGTATCGCCCACGTCGAAGGCGCCTTCGATCAGGTTAACGAGCGGCTCGGCACGATCGACCGCCGCCTTGATGCTATGGATTCTCGCTTCAATTGGGTCATTGGAACGATAGTTGGTGCATGGGTTACGATGATCGCCACACAAATCACGACGATCCTGACGATCCTGTTCCATCGTTGACGCGCTCCAGCCAGCGTTCGGGATGTGCGAACGGCGCGAAGCCATAGCGCCCGTAGAGCTCGTGGGCGTCGCGGGTCGCCAGAATCCATCGACGGATGCGCGCGAACTCAGGGTCGGCGAAGATATAGCCCATCAGCCGTTTGCCGAGGCCGCGTCGACGGTACGCCTCGTGAATTACCACGTCGCAAAGCCACACGAACGTGGCGAAGTCGGTGACTGCGCGGGCGAAGCCCACTTGTCGCCCGGTCGTATTTTCGTAGACTCCGAAGCACCGCGAATGCCGAATTGAACGTTCGATGACGTCGCGCGGGCGATTGGCTGCCCAGTAGCTGTTGCGAAGAAAGCCTTCAACGGCGTCAAGGTCCAGGCGGGCCGGGTCCGTGCTGACTTCAAACTGATCGCCGGTCAAACTGCTCATGGGTAGGCATGGTTACACGAACTATCGCTAAATGTCATGTCATTCCAGCACGCACGATGTTTCGCGGAAGTAACAAAAAGGGGCAGAGTCAAAGAGCCGCTTTCAATGGCCGGCCAACCCAAGATGACGTGGAGTACGACTTGCCGCGAAATGAG
>JAFAQW010000150.1 GCA_019245995.1 Vulcanimicrobiota bacterium
TGCGAACCTCCGCTCATATCGAGCGTGAGCGCGTGAGGATGCAACCGAATGAGGCGATCGAACATTCTCGCCGGCGATCCAAAAAAGCGGATGGGAATTGCGACGCCGGCAAAAAGCATGGCGCCGAAGACCAGCACGTCTTTCACGATACTGGCCCAGGCGGCGCCGCGGAGACCCGTGCTGAAGACGAAAATCGAGAGCAGAATGAACGCTATACACACGCCCAACGTTGCATTGTATGCGCCGTAACCCGCCATGTTCAGCAGAATCTGCAGGCCGCTGAGCTGTAAAGCGACGTAGGGCACGATCATGGCAAACTGCAAGACCGCGACGGCAACTCCCAAACCTCGGCTCCCGTAAGACGCTTCGAAAAAGTCCGGACCCGTGAGAAGGCCGCGTTCCTTGCCGACGCGCCATACGGCCGGCGCAAAGAAGTACGCGATGACGTAGCCACACGCGCCGTATGCCAGCACGAAGAACGCCGTCGCGCCTTGAGCGTATGACAGTCCGGCGATGCCGAGAAATGCAAACGTTGTATACGTTTCGCCGGCAAGAAGAATCCACAGCAGAACCGTCCCAAAGGAGCGTCCGCCCACGATATACTGCTGCAGATCCATCTTGAATCGGCGGGTGGCGATCGACGCGAAGGCCATCGTTCCAAATACAACGGCGGCGACGATAGTGAGCGCGGTTGCGGGCGAGGCGTTCACCAGCGTCGCTCAAGCCGACCAATGGCCCAGAGAGCTGCCGGCGTGAGAACGATCCAAGCGATAAGCCAGCAGAGCAAAAACGGCAGACCAAAGAGTCGCGGCTCGACGCGATTAACGATCGGGATCGCGAACGTCATCGCGACGATGGGGATCGCGGCCAGCACTATTCTTAACATTTCTCTGTGGAATACGGGCGCAGCTCTTCCGGATGATCGCGCAGATACTTCAACAAGCGCCGGCGCATCTGCGGACTTCTTCTCTCGTGGTCCAGCAATGCTTCGGCCAGCGGCGCGTCAAGGACGGCGACCGCGGCGACTCTCTCGTGGATTCCCCGGAAGTGCTTCTTCACCGTGGCGACGGAAATACCGAGCTCGTGCGCCATCGCCGTATCGGTGGCTCCTTCCAGCGACAGTGTGAGGAGTTGCTGCTCGAGCGGCGCAAAGGCGAAGCGCGGCCGCGGAGGTGCTTGAAAGATCACTGCGGTGCCGTATGCGGGTTTGCCGCCTTCCTCATCACGCGTCGCTAGCCAGAGAAAGGGACGTTGCTCATGGGGAATGCCGGCGGCGCGAAGCACCTGAGGCGGATATTCCAAGACGCGGTAACCCAAAGAGCGGCCATATTCGCGGTCATTACGATTTGCGTCCGTAAAAATTTCAATCGTCAGGCTACGCATGTTCCAGCCTCTCATCACCGAGCGGGAAAGCTCGTAGTTGGCAAGATGCGCACGCGAATCTGGGCGGCGCCACCGGCGGCCGTAGTGCGTGACGACGCAGTTCACCCCTTCCGCGGCGTTTGTCCGAGCAACCTCATCGGCGTCGAGGAAGGGATGCCGGCGCGCTACCCAGTCGGCCAATAGACGCCGGGAGATCAGCGGACGGCGACACTCGTGATACTCTTTAACCCGATGGTAAGGCACAAAAACCATAAAAAAGAACCCGAGGACCACGGAGGGCTGCTGCGCCTCGAGGATGACTCCGTGGATCCCGCACCGCGATTGTACGATTTCACGCCACATCTCCCGCAACGCAGGCTGCTGCGATGGATCGCACAACCAGGGTGAGGCCAGCAGCTCGATGCACTGGTCGAAATCGGAGACCTTCGCCTGACGAAAGATGTACTCCACGCGCTAAGCACCGGCTTGGCGAACCGCAGGCGCCGCGCGATACGGGCGCAGCTCTTCGGGATGGTCCCGCAAATAGTTGAGCAGATGACGACGCATCTCACGGCCGCGACTGTCGCCGTCAGGCGGCGCTTCTGCCATGAGCCCCTCGAGAACGCCGGCGTCAGCGACCCGGTCATAGACCCTTCGAAAGTGCTTCTTCACCGTGGCGACGGAAATGCCGAGATTGTCCGCAATCGTCCTATCGGTGACGCCGTCAAAGGCGAGCCTTAAGAGATGCTGCTCAAGCGGCGAGAGCTTGAGACGTGGCGGCGCAAACGACGCAAACAACAGCGTTGCGCCATACTGATGCCGCCAGTCGTGCTGCTGGCGATTCGCGGCCCAGATCAATGGACGGCGTTCGTACGGAATGTTCGCGCGCCGAATCGCGTCACCCGGATATTCCAAAATATCGAAGCCGAGGAAGCGGCTGTACTCGCGGTCGTCACGCTGGGGATCGAAGCAGACTTCGGCGGTAAAACTTCGGAGGTTCCAGCCACTGAGCATAAAGCGTGCCGCTTCGTAGTTCTCGTAGGGGCCAGAGTCGATGCGGCGGCCGTAGTGCGTTACGAGGAGGTTCAGCCCTGAGCCGGCGTTTGCGCGCGCCACTTCGTCTGCATTGAGAAAGGGTTGCCGTCCCGCAATCCACTCTTTGAGAATGCGCCGCGCCAGCAGCGGCGTACGACACTGCTGGTATTCTTGGGCACGCTCGTCGGCCACGAATACTGCGAAACCGAAGGCAATGACCCGCGAGGGGGCCATCGGATCGAGCGCGACAACGGTTGCACCGCAGCCGGACTCGATGATGTGCCGCCACATCGCCCGCAGGTCATCGTAGTTTGAAGGATCGCACGGCCAAGGCGACTGGAGCAGCGCGATGCACTGATCGAAGTCCCCGGCGTCCGGTTCCCGTAAAATTAGCCCCACACGACCCCCGGCGTACACCGAAAGATACTAGCCCGGCGGCGACAGGATCGGTATGGTAGGTGAAGGGGTCGACCGTCGATCCGCGCAGGTTTCGTAGTAGCAACGCGGACCTTCCGCAGGGTCTGCGGCCACCCCTAGCTCTGCGGGTTCTTGCGCGGAGTCCCGGAAAACTTGCTACGGTCCACCTACCCGGGTACCCGCCGGGTCCGGCAGCGCGTGCCCGGCGCGTTGCGTTGGCCGCAGTAGCGGCGAGGTTTTCTCGGTTGACTGTGCTAGATCAGCGGATTATCGTAGGCGCATGCGGACCGTTGAAGTTTTTTTGGCAACGTGAGGGTCGGCGTTGTGTCGGACACGCACATGCCCCGGATGGCGAAGGCATTGCCCCGCGCGCTCGTGGCGGGCTTGCGCGAACAGGCCGTGGACCTCATCGTGCATTGCGGCGATGTCGTGGTAGAGAGCGTCGTGCCGTTGTTCGAAGCGCTGGCGCCCTTTGAGGCGGTTGCCGGAAATAACGACCCGCCGGAGCTCGTCCGGCGGTTCGGTCGCAGGAAGATACTGCAACTCGACGGCGCGCGCGTCGGCCTGGTGCATGGCGATGGAGCAAGGCGTGGGGTAAAGACGCCGGATCATGCGTTCGCTCAGTTCGAAAACATTGGCGTGGACGCTGTTCTGTTCGGACACTCACACATACCGTACAGCGCCGTACGCGCGGGCGTCTTGCTGTTCAACCCGGGCTCGCCGACGGACAAGCGAACGAACCCGCGCTACTCGTACGGAATCCTTCGCATCGCCTGCACTGTCATTGAAGCGCTCCACTACTACTACGAGAACAAAGCGGCGTAACGTCGGCGACTAATACACGGCGTTCGGTTGCTCCACGGCGGCAAACGGCTGCGATATCCCGTACGCCGTCCCGAGCACGATGACGTTGGCGCCGGTCTTATACTTGACCGCCGTGACCGTATCTTTGCAGACGTCCGTGACAAACGCGAGATAGTTGCCTCTGGTTAGCCGCACGTTCTGCGCACAGCTGAAACCCGAGCCGATCGTCGCGTTGATCGCGTTGTAGCTCGGTGCATCAACGATCTCGACGGTACCACCATTTGGCAGGAGCAGATTGC
>JAFAQW010000152.1 GCA_019245995.1 Vulcanimicrobiota bacterium
AGCGAAACGGATGACCGCATACACGCCCGACCGCGAAGACTGGATCTGGTTCTTCGTGCTGCCGCTCCTGTCGTACGCCGCAATCTTCGGGGCCGCGTGCGCAATGCTCGTCGCTCCCCCCTCCGCCCTGTTCATCGTTGCGGGCGCGTCCGCGCTGTTGATCTTCATAGGGATTCGGGACGCCTGGGACGTCGTCACGTTCCTTGCCACGCGACGCTGATCGACGTCGCGGCGGCTAGCCGAATCTGCCCGTGATATAGTCTTCCGTTCGAGGGTCGCTGGGCTTTGTGAAGAGCTTCGCCGTGTCGTCCACCTCGATGAGACGTCCGGTGCCGTCGGCGTCGGCCAGCATGAATGCCGTGACGTCCGAGACCCGCGCCGCCTGTTGCATGTTGTGCGTCACGGCGACGATGGTGAAGCGCTCCGCCAGCCTCGCCATCAGCTCCTCGATGACGGCTGTCGCAATGGGATCGAGCGACGCCGTCGGCTCGTCCATCAGCAAGACTTCCGGCTCGGCCGCCACGGCGCGCGCGATGCACAGACGCTGTTGCTGGCCGCCCGATAACTGTAATGGGCTGCGCGTCAACTTGTCCTTCACCTCGTCCCACAGCGCCGCCGCCCGCAGCGCGCGTTCGGCAACCTCGATTTTCGCACGCCGGTTCAAGCGCCGCCCGCCGCAGGCCACCGCGTTGTCGAGAATGGAGAGCGTCGGAAACGGATTGGGACGTTGAAACACCATGCCGATGCGGCGCCGAATCGCCATGGGGTCCATGCCCCACTCGTAGATGTCGCAGTCTTCGAGCAACACGCGTCCCGACACGCAGGCGTCGAACGTCAGCTCGTGCAGGCGGTTTAAGCAACGCAGCAACGTCGTCTTTCCACACCCGGACGGCCCAATGAGTGCCGTCACCGACTTGCGGCGAAACGCGATCGAAACGTTGCCCACCGCCTCCAGCGTGCCGTAGTAGGCGCTCAAGTCGTCCGTCGCAAGCGCGCCGCCAGCGGGCGCAATCGTCGGTGGGGCGGCCGTCACGATTCCAGCCGCCGGGACGCCTGGCGCAGCATGTAGCGCGCGCCCAAACTCAAGATCAGCACGGCGAGGATGAGCAGAAGCGCTCCGCCCCACGCCTGCGCCTGCCAGTTCGCATACGGCGAGATCGCGTAGTTGAACACTTGCAACGCGAGCACGGCCATCGGACGGTTGGGATTGGTCTCCCAAAACTGACTGCCGAACGCCGTGAACAGCAGCGGCGCCGTCTCGCCCGTGACGCGCGCGATCGCGAGCAGCAACGCCGTGATAATGGCCGGCCGCGCGGTCGGCAGCACGATGCGCATCGTCGCGCGAAAGTTCGACATCCCCAGCGCGAGCGCGCCCTCGCGCACCGTCTGCGGCACCGAGCGAATCGCCTGCTCCGACGTCCGGACGAGCAGCGGCAACATCAGCATCATAAACGCGAAGGACGCAGAAAACGCGGAGAAATGCTTGAGCGGCGCGACCAAAATTGTATACGCAAACAACCCGATGGCGATGCTGGGTACGCCGGAGAGCACGTCGGAGAGAAAACGCAACGTCTCCGGAACCGTGCCGCGGCCGAACAGGGCGAGATAAATCGCGGTCAGCAAACCGACGGGAACCGCCATGGCCGTCGCTATCGCGATGATGATGACGGTACCGAGGATGCCGTTGCCGACGCCGCCACCCGGGACGCCGACGGGGTGCGGCAGTTGCGTGAGAAACGCCCGATTCACCGAACCGATGCCCTGCACCACTACGTAGCCGAGAATGACGAGCAGCGCTCCGGCACACAAGAGCGCGCACAGCAGGGTCACTGCCGTACCGAGCGACGCCGACACGCGCCGCCGGTGTAGTCGAGCCGTGCCGATCACGCTCTCGAGCCTCGCACTCTCCAGATCATGAGACGCGCCAGTGCGTTCACCACGATGCTCACCAGGAAGAGAATGAGCCCGAGCTCGATCAGCGCGCTGATGTATAGGCTCGTCGTCGCCTCGGTGAACTCGTTGGCGATGACGCTGGCGAGGGTGTACGACGGTGCAAAGAGCGAAGCAGAAATCTCCGGACGGTTACCGATGACCATGGTTACGGCGATCGTCTCGCCGAGCGCGCGTCCAAGCCCGAGCACGCATGCGCCAAAGATGCCGATGCGCGCCGCGGGCAGCACAACGCGGGTCGCGGTTTCCCAGTGGGTGCTTCCGAGCGCCATGGAAGCCTCGCGCAGATCCCGTGGGATCGCGGCGATGACCTCGCGCGAAATCGCCGTCACCGTTGGAACGATCATTAGCGCCAAGATGATGCCGCCCGTCAACAAGCCTACGCCGTAAATTGGGCCGGAGAACAGCGGCGTCCATCCCAACACGTGCTGCAGCGCAGGGCCGATTGCGGTTCGCACCAGGGGCGCCAAGACGAAGAGACCCCAAAGCCCGTACACCACGCTGGGGACCGCGGCCAGCAACTCGATTAAGAACGACAGCGGCGTCGCGATCCAACGGGGGGCGAAGTCGGCGAGAAACACAGCCGCCATGATGCCGACGAACGCGGCGAGCACGATGGCGATGAGCGACGTCACGACCGTACCGTAGATCATCGGCAGGGCGCCGAACTTATTTGCAACGGGATCCCATGCGCTGTGCCAAATGAAGCTCGGCCCGAACGCCTTCAAGGAAGGCCACGAGCCGAGCACCAGCTCAACGAACAAGCCGACGATGAGAAGAGCGAACAGCACGCTGCCGCCGTAGACGACCGCGGCAAAGCCGCGGTCGATGGGGCTCACGAGGCGCGCGAGGCGCCGAAATTGCGGCTCAGCCTGATGCTGAGCTTGCCGAACGATCAATGCTGCATTTGCTTGAGGGTTCGCAGAGCCTCGGCCTGTACGTTGGCCGGCAGTGGCACGTAGTCAACGGATTTCGCGTTCGATTGTCCGGCCGCGCTCACGAGCCAGGAAAGGACGTCGTAGAGCATCCTTGCGCGGCCGGAGTCCGCGGGCTTCTTGTACACTACGACCCAAGAGTAGCTCGCGATGGGATATGCTTCCGCGCCAGGCTCGTCCACGATTGAGAAATCGTTCGGGTTCACGTGTGGTTTGCCCGCCGCCGCAGCGGCCACCGTCGCTTCAGAACAGCTGACCCACTTGCCGGCGCGGTTTTGCAGCGTCGCCGACGGCATGTGATTTTCCACGACGTACGCGAGCTCCACGTAGCCGATGGCGCCGGGGGTGCTGCGAACCTGTCCCGCCACACCCTCGTTCCCCTTGGCGCCGACCGAACTAGGCGCCGGCCAGGACACGCTCTTTCCGACGCCCACGCGCTGCTTCCACTCGCCTGACACGTGGCTGAGGAAGTCCGTGAACATGTAGCTCGTGCCCGAACCGTCGGATCGGTGCACCACGACGATTGGCATGTCGGGCAGCTTTACGCCATGGTTCGCTCCCGCGATCTGCGGATCGTTCCACTTCGTGATCTTCCCGAGATAGATGTCGACGAGCGCTTCACGCGTCAGCTTGATCGTCGCGCTAACGCCGGGGACGTTATAGGCGACGGCCGCGCCGCCCAGGGCGACGGGAATCTGCAACACCGGCTCGCCGGCACGCCCCAGCTCCTGGGCGTTCATTGGGACGTCGGTGGCCCCGAAATCGACGTTCTTGGCCGTGAACTGCTGGATGCCGCCGCCGCTACCGATGGACTGATAGTTGACGGTAACGTTGGGATTCTTTTGGTTGTAAACGTAGAACGCTTTGGAAAAGAACGGGTAGTCGAAGCTCGAGCCCGCGCCCGTCAGCTGCGTGGCGGCGGCCGCGGGAAGTGCGGTGACCGTCGCGGCGACCAGCGCGGCGGAGGCGCGCATGAGCGATCCTAACACGTATAAAACTCCTTGTGAGGCGAAATGACGGCCTCGGTAGAGGCCGGTCTTTTCTTTGTAGCGGAGCCCTATTAACTCCATATTAAGGGCCGAACGGCCCCCTTTCTCGGTCTCCGGCAGCGCTCACAGCAACTCTCCAGTCGAGGTGTGCCATTCTTAGTAGCCGCAGCATGCATGCTATAGTCTCCCAGGTGAGACCGTCGCTTCCCGAACTGCGCCATACGGCCGCGCACGTGCTGGCCTATGCCGTCCAGGATCTCTTTCCGGAAGCGCAGCCGACCATCGGCCCGGCAATCGAGAACGGCTTTTACTACGATTTTGATCGGGGCGAGCCGTTCACCCCGCACGACCTCGAACGGCTGGAGGCCCGCATGCGCGAGATCGTGGCGGCGGACTACCCGATGACCGGCCGCGAAGTTACGCGCGAGGAAGCGATCGCGGCGTTCCCGGGCAATCCCTACAAGGCCGAGTTGGCCTGCGGAATCGCGGCCGGGGAGCCGATCACCCTCTACACGATCGGCGAGTTCACCGATCTGTGCCGCGGCGGCCATGCGGAGTCGACGGGCGCGATCGGCGCGTTCAAGCTGACGAGCGTGGCCGGAGCCTACTGGCGCGGGGACGAGCACAAGCCCATGCTCCAGCGGATTTACGGCACCGCCTGGTACGATGGCGCGCAACTCGACGAGTACCTTGCCCAACTCGAGGAAGCGCAGCGACGCGACCACCGGAGACTCGGCGCCGAGCTGGACCTCTATTCAATCCAAGAGGACGCCGGCGGCGGTCTGGTCTTCTGGCACCCCAAAGGCGCGATGGTGCGAGAAATCGTGGAGAACTTCATCCGTGACGGCCTGCGGGACCGCGGCTATCAGCCCGTGGTCACGCCGCATCTCGCCGGCGAACGTCTGTACCAAATATCCGGACATCTCGAAAATTTTGCCGACAGCATGTTCGGCCCGCTCGAGGTGGAGACGCAGCGCTTCCGTCTGAAGCCCATGAACTGTCCGGGGCATATTCTGATCTATCGCAGCCGGTTGCGCAGCTACCGCGAGCTGCCCCTACGGTTCTCGG
>JAFAQW010000275.1 GCA_019245995.1 Vulcanimicrobiota bacterium
GTACGTCTCCAACGTGTTTCAACCGCGTCTTTCGTTTACGTACACGCTCGATGCGGACACCGTGATCCGGGGTTCGGCCGGCAAGTACGCGCGCGCAGAGGGCTCGTCGTACTATCAATACAACACGGTTCAGCAGAACCTCGCCTCCTTCATCGCGCAATTTTACCCGTACGGCTACCACACGCCGGACCACGCGATCTTCCCCGACACCTCGGACAACTTCGACCTATCGTTCGAGAAGCGCCTCAAGGGGACGCAGCTCTCCTTCAAGATAACGCCCTTCTTTCGCGAGACGCACAACCAGTTGCAGTTCCAGGCGATCAACGCCGTGCAGGGAACGCTCGCGGGGCTCAACGTGGGAACGCAGCAATCGTATGGCGCGGAGTTCTCGCTGCAATACGGCGACTTCAGCCGCAACGGGTTCTCCACCCTGTTGTCGTACACGCACACGCAGAACCGGATCAAATTCAGCCCGATCAACGGCGTCAGCGTGATCGACGCGCTCAATACCCAGATCGAGCTTTACAATTCGTATACCCACGCGTGCGCCGGCGTGACGAGTCGTTCCGCGAACTGGACGGCCTGCGGCGGCGGCGCCTATCCCGGAAACGCGGCGCCGGTATTGCGCAACGGCGAGTCGGGGACGGGCAACCAGGGAAAGCTGAAGATTCCAAACCCGTACTATCACGACACGCTGGCGCCGCTGTTCGATACCGGCGCCTGGTACACGCCGTACGACGTCATCCCGAGCCCCTTCAACGCCGCGAACGGGTACGAAGTTCCCGACGTCGCGACGTTGATTCTCAACTACCGTCGCGGGCGATTCGCCGTGACGCCCTCGATCCGGCACATGGACGGCTCAAACTACGGCTCCCCGCTCGTGTGGCCCGGCTACGTGCCCCAGTCGTGCTCCCAACAGCCCGCAAAGACGCCGCTCACTCCAGGGAAGAGCTGCCCCGGCGGCGCCATCGGCGCAATCTTCTTGCCCGATCCGTACAGCGGCCGGTTCGATAACTTGGGCGCGTTCGTTCAGCCCGCGCAACTCACGGTGAACCTACAGACGTCATACGACATCTCGCCGCGCATGACGCTCACCGTGCAAGCCGTGAACCTCTACGATCGCTGCTTCCAACGCGGCTACGCCTGGGACAACGCCGTGACGTGCGTCTACTCGTCTCTGCCGTCGAATATCCTCGCGCCGGCGGGAAACTTCATCAAGAACCCCCCGGTTCAGCTCAGATATCCGTACGGAACGTTCTACAATATCACCGAGGTCGGCATCTCGTCGGTGCTTCAGCCCTTCGGATTCTTCGCGGACCTCAACGTCAAGTTGTGATTCAGCGCCGAACGTTTCTAGGTGGCGCCGGCGCGGCGCTCGGGGCATCGTGTATTCCACGATTCGTCGCGCGCGGGGCTTCGGCCGCGCGCGGACGAGAGCGCATCGCGATCGTCGGGGCCGGCATCGCGGGCCTCGTTGCCGCGCGCCAACTGCGCGACGCCGGCGTGGATGCGACGGTGTACGAATCGTCCGACCGCGTGGGCGGCCGGATGCATTCGGAGCGACGTTACTGGGGCGACGGACAGCACACGGAGTGGTGCGGCGCGATGGTGGACTCGACCCACGTCAACATCCATCGGCTGGCTCGCCGCTTCGGCTGCGCATTACTGGATACGCGCGCAGGCCGTCCTGCGCGCGCGCGCGATACCTGTTACCTCGACGGGCGCTACTACGCGATGGCCGACGCGGACCGCGACTTCGCGAAGATCTATCCGATCATGCAGTCGCAACTCACCCAAATTCAATCCGCGACGACGTACGCGAACGCAACGCCGATGGCCCGCACGTTGGACGCCATGAGCATGCGCGATTGGATCGAACGCTACGTTCCGGGCGGACTGACGTCGCAACTCGGCCGGCTGATCAAAGAAGCGTATCGCAACGAATACGGCCGTGAGATCGAGGAGCTCAGCGCCGTCAACCTCGTCGTCCAGTTGGGTCAGCAACGCCACTATGGCGAGAAGCGGGAGCTGAACGTCCTGGGCTATTCCGATCAGCGGTATGTCTTGGCCGCGGGAAGCCAAACGTTGCCGGAGCGAATCGCCCGTTCGCTGCCGCCGGGCAGCGTCGCGCTGGAGCACCGTCTCACCGGGCTGCGCCGGACGGCGGGCGGGTCGTACGAGCTACGCTTCGCAACGCGCGCCGGCCCGCAGATCGTCCGCGCCGATCGCGTGGTCCTGGCGATTCCCTTCATCGCCCTGCGCGCGCTCGACTATTCGGGCGCCGGCTTCGACGCGGCGAAGGTCAACGCGATCGAGAATCTCGGCTACGGCTATCACACGAAGCTGCACCTTCAGTTCACCGAGCGCGCGTGGATGCGTGCAGATCCGCCGTGGCCCGAACCGACCACGGGCCAGATCTGGACGACCCTGCGCGTGCAGAGCGCGCTCGACTATTCGCTGGGCCAGCGCGGAGGCGACGGTTTGATCGAGGTCTTCACCGGCGCCGCGCCGGCAATGATCGATACGCCGCCCATGCCCTATGCGAGCATTCGCGACTCCGCCGCGGTAAGCCGGCACGTGCAGAGTTTCTTGACGCAGCTCGATGCAATTTGGCCCGGCGTCTCTCAAACGTGGAACGGCAAGGCCACGTTCGGCAATGCGCAAGCGGACCCTAATATCTTGGCAAGCTACTCGTGTTGGCTCGTCGGACAGTGCACGACGATTGCGGGGCACGAAGCGCGGCGCCAAGATCGCGTGCATTTCGCCGGCGAGCATACGTCGGTGGAGAATCAGGGATTCATGGAAGGCGGCGCAGACTCTGGAGCGCGCGCCGCGCGAGAGATTCTCGCCGATTATCGAATTCGCGCCGTCGCTTAGGCCGCCACGCCGATGCCGATCGTCGGAACCGCGGGCCACGTCGATCACGGAAAGACGGCGCTCATCGCTGCATTGACCGGAGCGAATCCGGATCGTCTGCCGGAAGAACGTGCGCGCGGCATGACGCTCGATCTCGGATTCGCGCCCTTGCGCTACGACGACGGCATCGAAGCCGGCATCGTCGACGTGCCCGGTCACGAGCGCTTCTTGCACAATATGCTGGCGGGGGCCGCGGGCATGGAGCTCGTGCTCTTGGTCGTGGACGCGAATGAAGGGCCGCGCGCGCAGACGCTCGAGCACTTGGCGATCCTGCAGTTCCTCAATGTTCGCCGGGTGATCGTGGCCATCTCGAAGATCGATCTTCTGGCGCAAGGAGAGCGGGACGCGGCGTACGTTCGGATCGCCAAGGAGCTTCGCGGCACGATCGCCGACGACGCGCCCCTGATCGGCGTATCCGCGCTGACGGGCGAAAACGTGCAGACGCTGCGGGAAACGTTGCACGCGGAGATCGCAGCGCTGCCCGCGGGAAGCGCGCGCGCTCCCGTGTACCTTCCGGTCGATCGCGTCTTCGCATTGCCGGGGCATGGGACGATCGTCACGGGAACCTTGATGCAGGGCACGATTTGCGCGGGGGATACGTTGAAGATCGAACCCGGGGCCGCGGCGGCGCACGTCCGCAGCATCGAAGTCTTCGGCTCGCGTCGCGAACGAGTAGAAGCCGGAACGCGCGTGGCGTTGAGCCTGCCGGGCGTCGAACGTCGCGCGCTCGCGCGCGGCCACGCCATCGTCGGCCGGGAGCTGGCCGCGCGAGAGCGTTTCTCCGTGCACGTCGTTCCGGTCGCCGCGCCGCTGCTGCAATCCCGCAAGACGCCGGTGCGCGCCTACGTCGGCTCCGCCGAAGTACTGGGGACGCTGGTTATGGACGAGCCGCCGGATGGCGCGCCACAGATGCGCGCGGAACTGCGCTTGCGCGAGCCCGTCGTCGCGTTTCCGGGCCTGCGTTTCGTGCTGCGCCGGCCTTCGCCCATGACGTTGCTGGGCGGCGGATTCGTAGAAACGACCGATCGCGGAGGGCCCGCTTCCAGCGCAGACGACGTCGTAGCCGCGCTGTTGCGCGATCGCGGTCTTGCGCCGGTCGACGCTGCGGCGGTCGCAGCCGCGGCCAACCTGCGCGAAGCCGCCGCGCGCGACGTACTGGAACGCTTTCGCTCGCGCGGCGACGCCGTCGTCGTTGCGCGGCCGCATGCCTACGTCGCGGCAACGGCCGCCGCCGATCTCTGCTCGCGCGTGTCTCGTCAGTTGGCGGAAAATCATCGAACGGAGCCGTGGGCGATGGGAGTAACGTCGCTCGCGCTGTCGCGGGCGCAGGGCGTGGAGGAAGCGACGTTGGTGCGCGTACTCGAGCCCTTCGTTACGGCGGGCAACATCGTGAACCGAAACGGTTACTACGGATTGCCGGGGCACGAGCCCGCGCTGACGGCGGAGCAGCGCGCCTTTTTTGAACGGTTCGCAGCGGGCACGGAGCGTTCGCTGACGCCCGCGTCGTTTGCGACGGTCGCGGCTACGGTCAAAGCGTCGCCGATTGCCGGAGCGCGAAAGGCGTTCGACGCGCTGCTCGCCGGCGGCGAATTCGTCAAGGTTGGCGACGATCTGTATCGAGGTTCGCAGCTTCGTGAGATTCGGGCCCGACTGGAAGCCTATCTCGATCGCCATCAACGAATAACCCCCGCGGAGTTTCGGGACGTCCTGGGCACGACGCGCAAATACGCGGTGCCGCTGTTGGAATGGCTGGACGCTCGCGGCATCACGGTACGCAGCGGCGATTACCGGCTGCTTCGCCGCAAGGCGCCATAGTCGTTGCGCCGTGGCGCCGTGGCGGTAAGCGCGGTCCGGCGTCGAAACGAGATTGCGCTACTTCATGGTATATCCGAGCGGCACGGTAACGTTTCTGTTCTCCGACATCGAGGGGAGCACGCAGCGTTGGGAACGCCATCCGGAGGCGATGCGGAACGCGCTGGCCCGCCATGACGAGCTGGTCCGCCGCGCGATCGAAAGGCACGGCGGCTACGTCTTCAAAGCGCTGGGAGACGCGTTTTGCGCGGC
>JAFAQW010000293.1 GCA_019245995.1 Vulcanimicrobiota bacterium
ATTTCCTCGAACCACTGGATGTTGCGCGATCCCATGTGGAAATATTGGGCCGTATCGTCCAGCGTGACCGTCAGAGCGCCTCGGTTACCGACGCGAATCGTGGAATTGCGGAACCACGTATCGAGGCGGCCCCCCGTGCCGTAATTCCCCGTATACCATTGAATCGACGTCGGCGTTGCCGACGAGCCGTGGGTCGGAAAATTGTTGAGGTTGTTCTGCATGCCGCTGTGATACGTGAGACTAAATCCGGCGTTTTGCGAGATCGGCGTGAGGGCGGAGCCGAAGCGCCAGTAATCCGACCCCGAGTAGAGCTGAAGGTCCACCGTCCCTTTGGTCAGGAAGTCCACGACCACTTGGTTGTCGCTCTGCGCGATGCCCGGCGTCGTGGTGCCTTGGTAGCGGTCCAGGAAGCCGGAGATGCCGATGGACGATAGAAAGTTGCTGGGCGCAAACGTCCACACGCGCGCCCCATAGAGTCCATAACCCCGAATGCCCGGATGGGAATCGAAGCCGTCGACCGGATTGAAGTAGTTGCCCACGTAGCGGTACGAGCCGAAGAGCGCGTACTGCTGGCTGATGAAGCCGCCACCCGCGTCAAGCCAGTTGCCCTGCGAAGGATCGAGCACGTTGGTTCCGCGGTCGGTCGCGTAGTTCGCATAGGCCGACAGATACTTTCCGTTAAACCAGCTCACGCCGGCCTCGTTCGATACGTCGACGACGCCGGGAACGTCGGCAACCACGTGTTGCAGCGCGGCATTCCAGCGATTGTCGTCCGACGTATAGTTGAGCCCCTCCGCAGAGTCGTTTCGGCCGTCGCCGACGGCATCGTATCCGGCGAGTCCAAATGCTCCCTGTCTCCCTTCGAAGGCATAGCCTTGTGACGGTGTCGGTATCGCGGGCGTATAGAGTATCGTCCGGAATCCGTTGCACACATCGCAGTTGAAGTTGTTGTAATACGGCGCAGCCTGGGTGAAGAATGGCCGGACCTCCGAGTAAATGCGCTGATAGACGGTCGGCGAAATCGATTGCTGGTCGATCTCGACGTTCGAGTAGTCGGGATGGAGCGTGCCGAAAACTGCCGCCGTTTGCGTCACGGGAATCGAGAAGTCGGTCCCTACGCGCGATGTACTGCCTCCGATCGAGTGGCTGGCGATTTCGCCGAGCGCGTACATGCCGACGCGCGGAGCCGGCAGTGGCGGCTTCGCGACCAGCGGCACGTCGAGCCGTCCAGCGCGAGACGGATCGTCGGGATTGGTTTGCGATTGATCGTACGACCAGACGTCGAGTTCCCCGGTCGAGCGTACGTAGCGCACGAACTGCACGCGCCACGTACCCGGATGCGCACCGTGAATGACGCGCAGTGGAATGGCCATCGTCACGACATAACCGCCGGAGGTCGTCGCCCCGCGCGACTCCCACGCCGGCGCGAAAGCCGTATTTTCGCTCGAGGCTTCGTTATGCGTCCCGTTGGGGTTGGATTCGAACTGGTATTGAAAGCCCGCCGGACCGGTCGGCCAGAGATCGACCCATACGGCATCGTCAGTCCAAGCGATGCCGCCGTTGATGTTGCTGCCGCCCGCAACCGTGTCGTCGCTGTGCTGGGCCGCCATCAGTGGCTCGCGCTGTTGGGCGTCGAATCGGATGTAGAGATACTTACCATCGGTCATCGCGTGGACGACCGTCGCGTCTTGCGACGCACGCGCGTGACCGACGTCCCACCGCAGCGCAGCCGAGGTGGCCTTATTCCACGCGTCGACGGCGGCATTGGGTTGCAGCGGAGGGGCGGCCTGCGTCACCGCCAGCGGCACGCCAACCATCAGAGCACCGCGCCCACCGTGAGGGGCGTCGTCACCATCGCGCCTGCCGGTAGTTTCATTCTCTCTTTCTCCAATTCGCAGTCCGAAAAGGCCGCACGGAACCAGCCCTCCACCCGTCAGGCTTTTGGAAAAGGCCGGCGCGCCGCCGGTTAGCCGTCAGTTACGGGGGGCTTTGTTTTCCCGAAAAGTCAGTGCCGATGAATTTGGCGCGCGACACGTCGACGCGACTCATGTCCACGCCCTCCAGATCGCAGTCCGCGAATACCGCGCCGGTGAGGTGGGCGCCATCGAGCCGAGCGTCGGTAAACTGACAGCCCGACAGTCGCGCGCCCGTGAAGTCGACGCCCGTCAGATCCGCATCGCCGAAGTCGCAGCCGGTCATATGCGCGCCGCGGAATGACGCGTTACGCAGGTTGGCATGGTTGAAATCCACGCCGTCCAGGTTGCTGCCGGCGAAGTTTGTGCCGACGAGCGTAGCGTGGCTCAGATCGGCGCCGGAATAGTTCACGCCGCGCATATCCCTACCGGACCAATCGACGGCGCCGAAGTCGCAACCCGAACACGAGCGGCCGTTTTGACGTGCGGTCTTCATCTCGGACAACGCCGCGCCGACGCTCTTTTTCACCTCGTTTCTGAGTCGCGCGGCGTCGACGTACGCAACGCTGGGAATCGCGATCGGGATGGTTTGCGCCGGTCTTTCGACGTCAATGGCCGGCACGCGAATCGTCCGGGCCGGCACGTGGACGTGCAGCGCCGGGACGTGAATCACACGTGGAGTGTCCGCGATCCGCACGTAGCGGACGATCTCTTTCACCTTCGCTTCGGCCGCTTTTTGGCGGACGGCCGGCGGGATTGCGGCGGGGGGAATCGGCGATGCCGTCGGCGCCGGCGCGGCGACGGACGGCGCGACCGCCGTGATGAGCAGCGCGAGGGCGCCGACGGTGCCGACCGCCGCGGCAGCCGGCGCTAACGCGAGATTGGTCGCGATGTTTCGGCCTGCGCCGAGAAGCCGCTCGATGCGCAGCGAGATGTGTTTGCGGGTCGCAAACACGCCCGGAGCGGGAACCGGGTAACGCGGCCAGGCGGCGCGCTCCGCCATCTTCGTGAGACAGCGGGCGTACGGACGAACGGAGCCGCCGAGGGAGAGTACCCAGTCGTCGCAGGCGACTTCACGCTCGAGATCGAGTTGCTGGCCGATGAACTGCGCCGCCGGGTTCCATGCCAAGAGCGCGATCAGCACTCGCTGCATGCCGTTGCTCCAGTCGTCCCCGCGACGCAGGTGAGCCAGCTCGTGCAAACAGATCTGATCGATCTCGCTTTCTGAGAGCCCCTCGAGCAGCGAGTGCGGCACCAGGATCATCGAATCGAACAGGCC
>JAFAQW010000087.1 GCA_019245995.1 Vulcanimicrobiota bacterium
CCGGCGGCCGCCGTGATTCGCGCGGCAGATCGGGACGAGGCGTTACGGTTGGCCAACGCGTCGCCGTACGGTCTCGGGTCGAGCGTTTGGACGCGCGACGTTGCATCCGCAGAGAAGTTCGCGGCCCGCGTCGAGGCCGGAGCCGTCTTCATCAACGGCATGGTCGCGAGCGATCCGCGTCTGCCGTTCGGGGGCGTGAAGCGCAGCGGCTACGGCCGCGAGCTATCCACCTTCGGCATTCACGAGTTCGTCAACATCCAGACCGTTTCTATTTCCGTTTAGTGGGGCATCTCGCGGTCGCTTAGGCCGAAGTAGTGGCCGAGCTCGTGCACGACGGTCGCGCGAATCTCCTCGACCGCTTCCGCCCGGCTCGACGTCGTGCGGTTGATGGGGCCGCGAAAGATCGCGATCTCGTCGGGGAGCAGCGGCTCGTCGTGGCCACGGAGCGGAAGGGCCACGCCGCGATAGATGCCGAGCAGCTCCGAGTCGTCGTCGCCTTCCTCGAGATTCTCGAGGTCTTCATCGGTCGGCTCTTCTTCGATCGTAACCGCCACGTTGTTCACGAGGTCCGCGAAGCGTTGCGGAAGCGAGTCGAGCGCTTCCGCAACAACGGCTTCGAACTCCGCGCGGTTCAGGCGGGTCAGAGCGCCTTCGGGCTGAGCGCGACCCCGAGCGGTTGGTGGAGGCCCTGCGAGATCGCGCCGGTCTGCGCCCAGCCGTTTCCGGCCTTGAAGATTGCGACGTCGCCGCTCGTGCCGTAGCTCACGTCGGCGACGTACATGTAACGACGCCCGCGGCCGAACGCCAACTGGAACGGTTGCGCGCCGGCGATAAACTGCTTCTCGTACTGCGTCTTTCCGGCATCGTAGATCTGAATGTAGCCTTGCACGAAGTTCAGCGTGTCGTTGGCGACGACCAAGTCGCCCTTCTTGTCGAAGCCGATCCCGCGCGGATTGCTGAGCCCCGCGAGCCCCAGATTGGTGCCGCTCGTTTGACCGGGCGCAAACTCATAGACCGTGCCGTTGGTCAGAGTGACGTAGAGATCGTTCGATGCGTCGAGCGCGAGGTCCATAGGAGAGCCGTGCGTTTGCGACAACTGAATCGTCAGATCCGGCGTATGACTCTTGGGCGGATACTCGGTGATGCAGATGCAGCCCAAGAGGCCCTGCGCGACGTAGAGCCTGCCGTCCTTTCCGAGAACGACGTTGACGGGGTTCTGTCCCGGGCTGTAGGTGTCGAACGGCGTCGTCTGTCCCGGATGATAGACCGTGACCGTCGTGCCCCCGGCGTTGCTGACGTACAGGTTGCCGCTCGTATCCACGGCCAGGCCGTCGGGTGTGTTGACGCCGCTCGTGATCTGTCCGATCGGCGGCGGATTGCTCACGTTTGCCTTGTAGATCTCGACGGCGTTGTCGTACTGATCCGACACATACACGAGCTTCTTATGGCGCCCCGCATCCGCCGAGATCCAGCCCGCATGGGCGCGCGCCGAGAGATCGACCATCACGGCGGACGTTGCGGTCTGCGTTGCCTTATCCAGTTTCATTCCTGCGCTCTGCGAGCTGGCAACGCCATCGAGTCCGCTCTGTGCCGCGCACGCGGACAGCGCGAATGCCGCGATTGCGAGCGCTGAGAGCGATTTGATCTTCCAAGCCATGAACGTTCTCCTTGTAGAAGATTTAGGGTGCCACGGGAAGACAGCGGCAATACTCGGCGATTCGCTGGATGCCCGCGCGCACTTGCTCCGATGGGGCCACGAAGCTCAAGCGCAGCCAGCCCTCCATCGGCGGCCCGAAGGCGACGCCCGGAATGGCGACAACGTCGTGACGCTCGATCAGCTCGCGCGCGGCAGTCAAAGAATCCACGCCGTCGCGCAGCCGGACGCACGCGTAAAAGCTGCCATCAGGACGGACGTAGCGAAGGCCGCTTTCCTCGAGGGACGCGACGACGTCGCCACGGCGTTCGCGATACCAGGCGGCGTGCTCGGCCAACGCTCCGGGCGTCCGGAAGATCTCGAGCGCGACGCGTTGCCCGAACGTATCGGCGCACGACGTGGCCCACGCGTGCACCTTAATGGCATGTTCGATGAAGTCAGCCGGCGCGACGATCCATCCGAGACGCAAGCCGGTCAATGCGTTGCTTTTGCTCAGCGAGTTGGTCACAATCGTGTAAGGATAGCGCGCGGCGCAATAGGCGGCGTCGGCCACGAAGGTTTGCTCCCGGTAAATTTCGTCGTGAATCAGCCAGACCGGTTCGCCCGGCCGGCGCTCGAGCGCCGAAACCAAGGCGTCCAGCGCCTCGCGGCCGAGCACGCGGCCCGTGGGGTTGCACGGCGACGAAAGGACGATCGCGCGCGTCGCCTCGCCGACGGCCGCGGCGATGCGCTCGCCGTCGAAGGCGAAGCCGCCTTCGGCCGGCATCGCGACGGTGCGAACCGCCACGCCTTCCAACGCGGCCATCTTTGCATACGACGGAAACGCCGGCTCGACCACGAGGAGCTCGTCGCGCGCCGGGTCGAGCAGCGTTTTGAGCGCGACGAACATCGCCTCTTGCGACCCGACGGTCACGCAAACGTTCTCGGGCCGATCTTTGGCGACATACGCATAGTGGCTCGCGATCGCCGCGCGCAGGTCGGGGTCCCCGGCGTTGGCAGTATAGCGAATGCCGTGGCGGGCGATGTGTTCGAGGGCGCGCTCGAAGTATTCGCGGGTCGGACGCAACGTCGGCTCGCCGAGCCCAAGATCGATCGAATCCGGTCGCTTCTGGGCGGCGACTTGGCGGATGAGCGAAGCCGCGATCTGCCGCACGCGCGGATTCATACGGCCACCTCGTAGTCGCGCAGCGCCGCATTGAGCGACGTCTTGGTATCCGTGGACTCCTTGCGCGTGCCGATGATCAGCGCGCACGGCGTGCCGTACTCGCCCGCGGTGAAACGCTTGGGCATCGTGCCGGCGATGACGACGGCGCGCGGCGGAACGCGGCCTTTGCTCACGGGCGCTTGCCGTTCGCGCGTGTCCACGATCGGCGTCGTGGCGGTGATCACGACGCCTGCGCCGATCACCGCCTCGCGCTCCACGCGCACGCCCTCGACGACGATGCTACGCGAGCCGATGAACGCACCATCTTCGATGATGACCGGCGACGCCTGCGGCGGCTCGAGGACGCCGCCAATTCCTACGCCGCCCGACAGGTGAACGTTCTTACCGATCTGCGCGCACGAGCCCACGGTGGCCCACGTGTCGATCATGCTGCCTTCGTCCACGTACGCGCCGATGTTCACGAAGCCGGGCATCAAGATGACGCCCCTGCCCAAGAAGCTGCCGTAGCGGGCGACCCCCGGGGGCACGCAGCGCACGCCGAGCTTCTTATAATTACGCTTGACGCGAAGCTTGTCGTAAAAGACGACTGCGTCGCGCTCGCGGTCGCCGAGCCAGTCGCTCTTGCGGCGCCGAAAGTAGAGGAGAATCGCTTCCTTGATCCAGACGTTGGTGGTCCAGGCATCGCCGCGCGGCTCGGCGACGCGCAACCGGCCGGCATCGAGCATCGCCACGACCCGGTCGAGCGCGCGGCCTTGCGCGCCCGCGACATTTCCCTCGCCCCGCGCCAACGCGGCGACGCGATTACGCAATTCATCGAGCGTCACGCGCCTGACGTACGGCCACGTTGCGATGTCACCCTTCGTGTTTCGACAGGCTCAGCATGACAAGCTCAGGGTGACAATCGGGAGCACGGGTAAGAGGATATGGGGACGGCCACGAGCGCATACTTCAGGCCCCCACCGAAAGGAGTCTCCGTGCCCAACTCTAGCAGCGACGAGCAGCGCATCAACGCGATCCGTTTTCTCGCGGTGGATGCGGTCCAGAAAGCCAGCTCGGGACATCCCGGCATGCCGATGGGTGCGGCGGCGATGGCCTACGCGCTGTGGACGCGCCACCTGCGCTTTAATCCGAAGGACCCGCACTGGCTCAACCGCGATCGCTTCATTCTCTCGGCCGGGCACGGTTCGATGCTGCTCTACGCGCTGCTCTATCTCACGGGATACGATCTGAGCCTCGACGACATCAAAGACTTCCGCCAGCTCGGCAGCAAGACGCCGGGCCATCCGGAGGCGGAGCGTACGCCCGGCGTCGAGGCGACGACCGGTCCGCTCGGTCAAGGCATCGCCAACGCGGTCGGAATGGCGATCGCGCAGGCGCATCTGGGCGCCGTTTACAATCGCGACGATCAACCGATCGTCGATCACTTCACCTATTGCATCTGCGGCGACGGAGACTTGATGGAAGGCATCAGTCAAGAAGCGGTCTCGCTCGCGGGCCATTTAAAGCTGGGCAAGTTGATCGTGTTCTACGACGACAACCGCGTGTCGCTCGCCGGGCCGACCGACGTTACGCTGAGCGACGACCCAATCGCGCGTTTCGAGGCGAGCGGTTGGCACACGCAGTTCATCACCGCCGACAAGAGCAACGACGTGGATACGATCGATCAGGCGATCACCGTCGCGAAGAACGTGACCGATCGCCCGTCGCTCATCGCCGTGCGGACGCACATCGGCTTCGGCTCGCCGCGCCAGGACAATTTTCTCGCGCACGGCGAGCCGCTCGGTCCGGATAACGTCAAGAAATCGAAAGAAGAGCTGGGATGGCCGTTGGAGCCGGATTTCTACGTGCCCGACGACGTGCTGGCGTTTTACCGCGAAGTCGGCGACAAGGGCGCCGGCTTCCAGGATGAGTGGCGGCAAACGTACGACGCCTGGAAGCGCGCCAACCCGCAGTTAGCCGATCAGCTGGAGCGCGCGCTGCGCAAGGAGATTCCCAAAGACTTGCCGTGGCCGGCGTTCACGCCGGAGAACGGCAGCGTCGCCACGCGCGACGCGGGCGGCGCCGTGATGAACGCGATCGCGCAGCAACTGCCCGAACTCGTGGGCGGCTCCGCGGATCTCGATCCCTCGACCAAGACGTATTTGAAGAACTGCGGCGACTTCGAGCCCGGCAACTATGCCGGGCGCAACATTCACTACGGCGTGCGGGAGCACGCGATGGCCGCCGCCACGAGCGGAATCGCGCTGCATGGCGGCTTGATGCCCTTTGCCGCGACGTTCTTCAACTTCGTGGATTACTGCAAGCCGGCGTTTCGCCTCGCGTGCCTCGCGCAAGTCCACTCGATCTACGTCTTCACGCACGATTCGATCTTTTTGGGCGAGGACGGCCCGACGCACGAGCCGATCGAGCAACTGGCGATGCTGCGGGCGACTCCCAACTGCTACGTCGTGCGTCCGGCGGACTCGGCCGAAACGCTGGAAGCGTGGAAGCTCGCGGTGGCCGGCAAGAGCGCGCCGTGGGTGCTCGTGCTGACGCGGCAGAAGGTTCCGTTCTTAGGAGCGCGCGATGCGGACGTCGCGAAGGGCGCCTACATCATCGCCGAAGCGCCCGACGAGCGGCCAGAGCTGATCCTCATTGCGACCGGTTCCGAAGTGGCGCTCGCGCTGGATGCGAAGACGATCTTGGACGACAAAGGCCTGAGGACGCGCGTCGTTTCGATGCCCTGCTGGGAACTGTTCGACGAACAGCCGCAAGCGTACCGCGACGAAATCTTGCCGCCGTCGGTAAACGCGCGCATGTCCATCGAGGCGGCCGCGACCTTGGGCTGGTCGAGATACGTCGGCGACCCAGGCTTCGCATTCGGAATCGACCGGTTCGGCGCCTCGGCACCCGCGGCGGCCCTCGCCAAGGCCTACGGTTTTACACCGGATAACATTGCCGATGTGGCGCTCCAAAAGTTCGCACTCGCCGCTCGTTAGAAAAGAGACAGCATGGAAAACCAAATTCAACAGCTCGCCGCCGCCGGACAGAGCGTTTGGCTCGACAACCTGCGCCGCAGCATGTTTGCGTCAGGAGAGCTCAAGCGGCTGATCGATCAAGGACTGCGCGGCATGACGAGCAATCCGACGATCTTCGAAAAGGCCATCGGTGCGGGGAACGATTACGACGAGCAGCTCGGAAGACTGATCGGCAGCGAGAAGAACGCCGACAAGCTTTTCTGGGACCTTGCGGTCGCGGACATTCAGAGCGCCTGTGATGCCTTCGCCGGCGTGTTCGCTGCGACGAACGGCAACGACGGCTTCGTGAGCCTCGAGGTATCGCCGCTGTTGGCCCACGACGCGACGGGCACGATCGCGATGGTGGAAGAGCTCTGGAAGCGCGTGGACCGTCCCAACGTGATGATCAAGATTCCCGGGACCAAGGAAGGCTTGCCCGCAATCGAAGAGTCGATCTATCGCGGCTACAACGTTAACGTCACCCTGATCTTTTCGGTCGAGATGTACGAACGCGCCGCGCAGGCATATATCAAAGGCTTGAGGCGTCGGGCGGCCGAGGGCAACCCGATCGACAAGGTGCGGTCCGTCAACTCCGTGTTCGTCAGCCGGATCGACACCGCCGTGGACAAGCTGATCAACGAACGGATCGCCAAAGGTGAGAAGCTGGAGCATCTGCTCGGGAAGGCCGGCATCGCGGGGCTCAAGCTGACCTATCAAAAGTTCAAGGAAATTTTCGAGAGCCCGGACTTTATCGAGCTAAAGGCCAAGGGCGCCGCCGTCCAGCGGCCGCTGTGGGCCTCGACCTCCACGAAGAATCCGAACTATCCGGACCTCATGTACGTCGAGACCGTCGTCGGCCCG
>JAFAQW010000157.1 GCA_019245995.1 Vulcanimicrobiota bacterium
ATCAGCGCATGGCGCGCGCGCACGGCGCCATGCTGCGCGATCGAACCCCCGTGACGTCCATCGAGGCGAGGCGCGACGAAGTCGTGGTTGAAACCGCGGACGCGCGTTTTAGCGCGCGCAGCTTAACCGTGGCGGCAGGGCCATGGACTGCCTGGGCAGTGGGACGGTTCGGTCTGCGGATCCCGCTCGACGTCACCAAGGAGCAGGTGATCTACTTCGCGGCGGGCGACCTCGCCGCGTTCGCCTTGGGGACGTTCCCGATCTGGATCTGGATGGACGATCCGGCCTTTTACGGCTTCCCGGTCTTCGGTGAGCCGGACGCCGTGAAGATCACGCAAGATGCCGGCGGCCGGCGCGTGGATCCCGACACGCGCGGTTTCGAAGAAGACCCGGAGATCACCGCGCGCGTTCGCGGATTCGTCGAGCGCTATCTTCCCGCAGCGCTCGGGCCGGCTCGTCTGATCAAAACGTGCCTCTACACGTTGCCCCCGGATCGCGACTTCATCCTCGATACGCTGCCGGAACACGCGAATGTCGCCGTCGCGGTGGGGGCCGGGCACGGTTACAAGTTCGCCGGCGTACTCGGCCGGGTTTTGGCGGATCTGGCCCTCGAGGGGCGGTCGCCGATTCTCGAGGAAAGCGCGGGTATATTCGCGCTCGACCGCGCCATTCTCCAGATGGAATCGCCGCCGCGGACCTACATGGTGTAGGCGCCCGTCACAAATGGCTCGCAGGGTACGTTTACACGGTATGAGAGCAACCGTGATTGCCGCGCTGTGCGCGGCTGTTTGCGCGTTCGGCGGCCCGGCTCGGGCCGACGAGAATCAGACGTACGTGGGACCCCTTTCATCGAGCGAGACGCAGTTCGTGCAGTCGGTGCAGCGGGATCTGCTCGCACGCTTTCCTCACGTGAGCGACGCGGAGCGCGCCGGGTACGTACGCTATACCAGCCCCGACGATACCGGCGCGATCAGCTACGCGAACAGTCATTGGAACGCGGACCCAACGCATCCGAGCCAACTGTGGTACGACGGACAAGGAAACCTGATGGGCGCCGATTTCTCCGTCTTACGTCCCAGCAACGACCCTCGGCCGAATCTCTGGGGCATCAATCCCGGGCGTTGGTACGAGTTCAACGGCCACGTGCACTACGTCATCCACAATCCGCAAACGGGAAAAACGACGTACGACCAATGGATATGGAATCGAGATTTCGCCGAAGCGGGCGGCAACGTCGAGCATCCCTCCGCCGATACGCTGGTCAAGATTGGACGCGTCCCCGACACTAGCTACATCACGGCGATCTTCGACTTTCCCACGCAGTGGGACCTCATCGTTTGGGTACGGCCGCACCATCCGACCCAACTCAGTTGGTAGTGCTACAATGAGCCCGTGCGCGTGCTGGCCGTCAACCTGCGTTCGGGAGGAAATCGTAACACTCTCGACTGTCTAGTCCGGCGATGCCGCGATCACGACCCTTCCGTGATCGCGTTCTCAGAGTTTCGCGCCAACGCGACGGGCGCGCGGCTCCGGGAAGCGATGATCGCTGCAGGCTACCCGCATCAGGGTGGTAGTTTCGAGCATGCCGGCAACGGCGTCCTCATCGCCTCCACGGTAGCGTTTCCTTACGTCGTCAATCCGTTCGGCTTGAGCGGCGACGAGTATCCGAACGCCGTCGTGGAAGCGCGGTTCGGAGAGTTTGCGATATACGCGGTCTACCTGCCCGGACAAGACCGCAAGCGCCCGCACCTGCGCTGTTTGATTGCCGCGGCCGCCCGCGCCAACGAACGGAATGCATCGGCCGTTGCAATTGGCGACTTCAACTCCGGACGCAACGCCACGGACATCGAGATCAACCTGGGCACGCAGCGCTTGCGCGACGAGTTCAGCACCGCCGACCTCTACGCAGAGCTTGAGCGACACTGGACCGAAGCGTGGCTCTACCTGCATCCCAACGCGACGGAGTTTAGCTGGTATCCTTTTCGCACCGATCGTAGCGTCGTGCAACGCAACGGATGGCGGCTCGACAAGGCCTTCGTCTCGCGCGCATTGCTTCCACGGTTGCGAAGCGCCGAATACGACCACGGCTTTCGCACGGAAGGCCTTACGGATCACTCGGCATTGATCGTAGATCTCGACGTCGAACGAGTGTCGTGATGCGACGAAAACCCTTTCTGGGCGGCCTCTTAGCCGCCGCAGGCGCGCCGAGCGCGGTGCGAGCGGCGCACGGCGCCGCGGATCTCATCGTCACGGCGAGCGCCATCCATACTGCCGACGACCAATCGCCGACGGTGGAGGCTTTCGCGGTGCGCGGCGGCCGCTTCGTCTACGCGGGGCAGCTCGCCGGCGCGCTCGCATTGCGCGGCGCGGACACGACG
>JAFAQW010000279.1 GCA_019245995.1 Vulcanimicrobiota bacterium
GCGACCTCGCGCCAGCGTCCGCCCGAAGGCCGCGGAAGCGGCACGCTGTCCCCCTCGAGGACGTCGATCGCCGGAAGCTCCTCCAGAAAGCGCGACTTCGGATAGGCATACGTGTTGCCGAAGAGCGCGCGCCGCGACGCGTAGCTCAAGAACAGACGGTCGATGGCGCGCGTGATGCCGACATATGCGAGACGGCGCTCTTCTTCCAGCTCGTCGGGCTCGGTCAAGGTGCGGCTATGCGGAAAGACGCCTTCCTCCAAGCCCGTCAAAAAGACGCTCGAGAACTCCAGTCCTTTGGCGCTGTGCAGCGTCATCAGCGTGACGTAGGATGCGTCTTCGTCGAGCGCGTCGAGATCGCTGACGAGCGCGATATTCGCCAGAAATCCCGCCAGCGACGGCTCGTCGTCGCCGGCCTCGTACTCGCGAGCGACGCCCACGAGCTCCGAGAGGTTCTCCAGGCGCGCACGGGCGTCGTGCGTGTCTTCGCTCTGCAACTCGCGGACGTATCCCGACTGCTCCATCACGGCAACGAGCAGGTCGGCGACGGTCGAGTCGCGCGCGAACTTGCGCAGCGCCCCGATCAGCTCGGCAAACCGCTCCAGCTCCTTGAGCTTCTTGGGGACGGCCTTGCGCAGGATGGCGCTGTCGAAGATCGCTTCCCCGACGGAGACCCCGGCGGCGTTCGCGGCGTGCACGAGGGCGGCGAGGGTTTGCTGTCCGATGCCGCGCCGCGGCACGTTCACGATCCGCTTGAACGCGATCGCGTCGGAAGGGTTGGCGATGTAGCGCAGGTACGCCACGACATCTTTGACTTCGGTGCGCGCGTAGAAACCGACGCCGCCGACGACGCGGTACGGAATCCCCTCGCCGAGCAACGCCTCTTCGAAGACGCGCGACTGCGCGTTGGTGCGGTAGAGCACCACGAAATCGCGGTACGCCGCGCCGTCGCGTACCAGGCTCTTGATTTTCTCGACCACGTATCGCGCTTCGTCGCGCTCGGTCGCGGCGGGATAGAGCGTGATCGGCTCGCCTTCGCCCCGCGCCGTGAAGAGGCGCTTGGCCGCGCGCGAGCGGTTGTTGGAGACGAGCGCGTTGGCGGCCTCGAGGATACGACTCGTGCTGCGGTAGTTTTCTTCCAGCTTGAAAATATGCGCCCCCGAAAAGTCTTCCTCGAAGCGCAGGATCATGCGATAGTCGCTGCCGCGCCACGAATAAATGGACTGATCGTCGTCGCCCACGACCGTTATGTTGCCGTGATACCCCGACAGCAGCGCGACCAGGCGATATTGCGCCGCATTCACATCTTGGTACTCGTCCACGAGGACGTACTCAAACTTCTGCTGGTACTTCTTGCGCGTGGCGGCGTCGCGTTGCAGGAGGTCGATCGTCCGCACGATGAGGTCGTCGAAGTCGAGCGAGTTCGACTCGCTCAGGCGGCGCTGGTACTCGGTGTAAACGTTGGCGATGCGCTCCCCGACGAACGACGTCTGCGTCTGCGCGTACTGCTCGGGCCAGAGCAGCGCGTTTTTCGCCTTGTCGATCTCGACGAGGCACGCTCCGGGCGAGAGCTGCCGGTCGTCGTAATCGAGATCCTCGAGAATGTCTTTGAGCAACTGACGCTGATCCAGCTCGTCGATGACGGCGAAGTTCGGCGCAATGCCGATGCGATGACCGTCGCGCCGGAGCATGCGAACGCACATGGAATGAAAGGTGCCGACCCACAGATCCCGCGCCACCGGCCCTACCATGCTCTGCAACCGCGATTTCATTTCGCCGGCCGCTTTGTTCGTGAAAGTGACCGCCAGAATGCGGTCGGGCGAAACTCGCATCTCTCCCAGCAGATACGCGATCCGATGGGTGAGCACGCGAGTCTTGCCGCTTCCGGCACCGGCAAAAATCAAAACGGGGCCATCGGTCTGCCCAACGGCGGCGGATTGCGCGTCGTTGAGGACTTGAGTTTGCAGGAGCATTAACGACTATTCGTCGGTAGGAGCGCGGTAGCCTGTAGATTCGCGCGGCGTGCGACGTTTGCCGCAGTCAGCGTACCGCTTCGAGCACCCGCGCCCGGCGCAATGCGGAGGCGTATGCCGCCGCTAAAAATGCCAGAGTGGACTCCGCGCCGCAGTTCGTGTTGACGACCTGCTCCTGTAGGCCGTCATAACACGCGCCGCCATGTGCCATTCGCACGCCGCGCGAGTTCTTTCCATAGTACCATTCGAGCGCGGCTTGTGCGTGCCTTACGTGCGTGGTGTCGCCCGTCACGTCGAAAGCCGCCAATTGGGCATCCAACATAGCCACGGCCTCGAGCGGTTGCTGCGCGTAGCGCGCGCGCTCCCTTCCGCGCTCGTACCAGCCCGCGTTGCCGATCGGCACGAAGATGCCGCCCTCCATCGTCACCGATTCGTAAAAGCGCAGCGACGTCAAACCGATGCCGATATAGCGCTCGTCCTGCAGCGCCCGCCCGGCGCGCAGCAGCGCTTGCGGCAAGCGCGCGTTGTCGTAGGTCATCGCGTTTTCGAACCACGGCCATTCGTCGTGCGCCGCCACTTCGTATAATCTCGCCAGCCTGTCGGCCAGCTCGTTGAGAGAACCGGTCAGGGCCGGCGTCGGATGTGCGGCGTGCGCGTGAGCGAGGCCCAGCATGGCGTACGTCCACGACCGCGGATACTCGAGCCACTCCAGCGACGCCACTGCGCTCTCAAGCATGCTCCGGCAGATCCGGCGCCACACGTCGTCCGGAGCGTGCTCCATCCCGTAGCCGAGCGCCCACATCGCGCGGCCGCAGCTGTCTTGCGTACCGACGTCGTCCGCCCACCGCCGGTCGTAATCCATGAAGTTGTGAAAACGACCATCGTCGAGCTGCGCGTGTTGCAGGAAGGCGAGATAGTTTGCCGCGAGGCGCCGCGCCGGCTCCTGCGCGGGCGCGAGCCGAGCGTGCGCCAGCGCGACCATGAACGCGCGCGCCACGTCGTCGGTGCAATAGCCGAACTTCCGGTTGGGCAGCGTCTCGACCGCATGCTGCAACACGCCCACATCGTCGGACAACTGTGCCAGGTAATCGAGCGTAGGAATCGCGCGCGCAGCGGTCTTACGCAGAGTTCACCAGCTCCAAGGAATGGCCGGGAGCGAGCTCGCTAAACAGCCGGCCGTATTGTGCCGCAACGTGTGGCCACGTCATCTGCCGTCCGAACCGGTACGCTCGCCGTTCGGTGGCGCGCCGCAGCGACGGATCGTCGAGCAGCATGTTCAGGCGCTCCGCGATCGATGCTGCGTCGCGAAAATCGCACAGAAAACCTCGATTGTGCGCCAAGAGCTCTTGCGCGTAGAGATACGGAGTGGAAACGATCGCCTTGCCGCAGCCGACGGCATACGCCAACGTGCCGCTCACGATCTGCGCGGGATTGAGGTAGGGCGTCAAATAGATGTCCGTGGCCGCCAAATACGTGACGACCTCATCGAAGTCCAAGTACTTATCGACGAGCTGGACGTTGTAGTTCAGGCCGAATTGGCGAACCATCGCGAGCAACGACTCGCGGTACGACTCGCCCTCCTGGCGCCGAACAACCGGATGCGTCTCGCCCAAGATCAGGTACAGCGCTTCGGGATGGCGGCGAACGACGCCGCGCATCGCTTCGATGGCATACTCCAAGCCTTTACCGCGGCTGATGAGGCCGAAGGTCGAGATGACGGTTCGCTGGCCGATGCCGAAGGAGGCCTTCGCCGCGTAGGTGTCTTGGAACGGCACGTCGGGAACGCCGTGATGAATGGTGTCGACGCGTTCGGAGTCGATGCCGTACACCGACTGCAACAATCCTCGCCCCGTTTCGGAGAGCGCCACGACCTTCGTTGCGTCGGCGCAGAGCCGGCGCGTGACGCGCAGGTACGATTCATCGGGCTCCGGCAGCACGGTGTGCATCGTCAGCACAGCCGGCTTCTCCAGCGCTTGGAGAAAGTCGATCAGCCAGTCGCCACGCTCTCCGCCGAAGAGTCCGTACTCGTGCTGGATGTTGACGAGATCGACGGGATAACGGTTGACGAACGCCGCCGCAGCGGCGTAGCTCTCGCGATCCTGCTCGGCGATGCGCGCGACCACCTCGGGCCCGTAGCGCCGCACCTCCGCGCCGGGCTCGTCCACGGCAATGACGGGGCTGGACGCACCGAACGCGCGGTCATACGCGTCGACCATGTCTTTGGTAAAGGTCGCGATGCCGCACTCGCGCGGCGGGTACGAACCCAAAAACAGCGCGCGAGAAGCTAGCGCGTAGTGTGATGGACTATTCACGTCGGTACCATCGTTTGTACCCCGGCGAGGCGACGGAGAAACCGGCTCCTCGCTCGGCTAGCTCGGCGCCCCCCGCTGCGGCGCGCCGACGCGCGCGCCGGGTTCGAGCGCCGTCCCGGGCTCGATCTCCACGTCGTGACCAATAACGCTTCCTCGGGGCACGCGCGCGTGCGCGCCGATCGTCGCGCCGCTCGCCACGATCGCTTCCTCTATAATAGCGCCCGCGCCGACGCTCACGCGATCCCACAGCACCGAGTCCTTCACGGCGGCGTCGGCACCGATGCTGCAGCCCGCGCCGAGCACGAGGTTCGGTCCAATCGTGGCGCTCGCATCCACGACGACGTCCGGTCCCGCGTGCACCGGCGGCACGACGCCCGGATGTCCGCGCAAGGCATCGGCCCCTTCGCCGCTGATGCCCGGCTCGACCGCCAACGGCATCGCGCCGCTCAGGACGTCGCGATGCGCGGCGAGATACTGCTCGGGGCGCCCTACGTCGATCCAGTAGTCGTTGGTCGTGTATGCGTAGAGTTGCTTTCCCCGCGCGATGATATCCGGAAACGTTTCGCGTTCGATCGACACCGCGCGGGCCGCGGGAATGTATTCGAGGATCTCGCGCTCGAGCAGATAGGTGCCGGCGTTGACCTCATCGGTCGGCGCCTCATCCTTCGGCGGCTTCTCGACGAAGGCGCTGATGCGTCCGCTCTCGTCGTGCACGACGCAACCGAACGCCGACGGATCTTCGACGCGAATGAGATGGAGCACGCCCGCCCCACCTTTCTCTTTGTGGTATTGCAGCATGGCGCGAAGATCGAGGCTGGTGAAAATATCCCCGTTGAGCACGAAGAACGCCCCGGTGATGTGTTCCTCGACGTTCTTGAGCGCGCCGGCGGTGCCCAGCGGCGTCTCCTCGATCGCGTAGGTCACCTTCATCCCCAGGCTGGCGCCATCGCCAAAGTAATCCACGATCGCCTGCGGCATATATCCCGCCGCGAGAATCGCTTCGCGAATCCCCGCCTCATAGAGACGCTCCATCGTTCGCGCCAGAAACGGCACGTTCATGATCGGCACCATCGGCTTTGGCGTGCCGTACGTCAGCGGTCGTAACCGCGTGCCCTCGCCGCCGACAAGAATTACCGCCTGCATAAGCATTTTCGTTCGCTCGATTCACAATGGCACCCTGTTGGCATCGCATTTTTATAGCATCGAGGCATGCCGAAAAGAATCTACGATTGGAACGAGATTCAACGGTATCACGATGAGGATCACGGTTTCGTTGAGCGTTCGCAGCGATTTGGATTCAGTGAATTGGGAAGCTACGAATGCTCTGTTCAAACTGCCAATAGCCAGACCGAGACGTCCGGCGGCCGCAACGTGGGTCGAACCCGCTCGTTGCAAGAACTCAGCCGTTCATGTAGTATAACGGTCGCTACTGATCCCGGGTAGTTCAGCTGGAAGAACGGCAGACTCTGAATCTGCATGTCGGTGGTTCGAGCCCATCCCCGGGAGCAATGGCCCCATCATCTAGAGGCCTAGGATGCCGCCCTCTCACGGCGGTAACGCGGGTTCGAATCCCGCTGGGGCTAAATCATTTTCTCGCTCTTTTACCGGCGTATTCCAGCGCGGTGATGCTCGTTGCAATCGAAGTGCATCAACGGGAGGTGGCCAGCCCCACCCGGCAGCTCGGCCCAAAGAGACGCAAGAGGAGCGCTCCAGTGGGGCCCGTAAAGCCCCGTGTCCCGAGCGAATTTCGAGTGAAAATGGAGGTCACACACTCATGCGCATTATCTCACGATGGACCGTGCCGGTGGGCATTATGTCGGCAGCGTTTCTTACCGCCTGCGCCGGCGGCGGCCCCGCTACCCCGGTCGGAACGAATCAAGCCTTGCCGTTGGTCAATGGCGGCGGTTATCAGCTCACGACGATCGGCGCCCGAACCGACGCCACCTGTCCGAAGCAATTCACGGCCGGGTGCTTCACGTATTCCCTGTCGAAAGGGCTCAAGATCTCGTGGTGTTACGGGCCGAACAGCGATCCGTGCAGCACGACGCAGAACTACAAGTGGAGCGGTGACGTCTGCTTGGCCACATCGAAGGACTGCGATCCGATCGAGCAGTTGACGGCAACCTGGAGCGGACCGTTCAAGTGCAAGCCGAAAGTTTGCACGAGCAAGGGGAAATATGAGCTCGACACGATCACCGCGGGCAAGACGCCGCCCAAGCCGACAAACAAGTACATCTACAAACAAGAGATCGACATCTGCGCTAAAAGTTGTTCCACGTACTACATCGGCATCAAC
>JAFAQW010000025.1 GCA_019245995.1 Vulcanimicrobiota bacterium
GTCAGGCATCGCGATTAGCGTGAGCTCCTAAATCGCTAGAAGAATAATTCTGAGATGAGCAGCGACATATGCGGCTCCGCAAGTCACAGCGGCAAGAATGACTAAGCGATCACCATGACCATCATCGCTCCCTCCATTCTCGCCGCCGACTTCGCGCGCATCGACGAAGCGATCGCGGCGGTACAGGCCGGCGGAGCGGAATACTTGCATCTCGACGTGATGGACGGACGGTTCGTGCCGAACATCACGTGGGGCCCGAAGATCATCGAGGACCTCCGCAAGCTCACTCCCATGGTGTTCGACGCGCATCTGATGGTCGTCGAGCCGGAACGCTACGTGGACGACTTCCGCGCGGCGGGATGCGACCGCATCACGTTTCATCTCGAGGCGACGCCGCATGCCCAGCGGCTGCTCGTGCACTTGCGCGACATCGGCGCCAAGGCCGGGCTTGCGATCTGCCCGCAAACCCCGGTCGCGCTCTTGCAAGACGTCATCGAAGAGTGCGACACGGTGCTGGTGATGAGCGTGAACCCCGGGTTTTCCGGACAGGCCTTCATTCCGCGCGCGTTCGAAAAAGTTCGGGAGCTGCGCGCGCTCGTGGACCTGCGCAACCCGGCGTGCCTGATCGAAGTAGACGGCGGCGTGAGCGCGCAGAACGCGCGCGATTTGGTCGAGGCCGGCGCCGATGCGCTGGTCATGGGGGCGGCCCTCTTTGGTAAGGAGGATCCCGCGGCAGAGCTGCGCCGCGTTCGCGCGTTGCTCGCGTGACCGAAGACGAAGTCGTCCGCAAAATCCGCAAGATTCTGGACGAAGCGGGAGAGCATCGGCGAATCGCGCTCGGAATCGGCGACGATGCCGCGCTGTGGCAGCCGTCGCGCTCGCATCGCAGCGCGATCTCGACGGACATGCAGGTCGAGGGCGTTCACTTCACGCGCTCGATGATGCCGCTGCGCGACGTCGGACGCCGCGCGATGGGCGCGGCCGTGAGCGACTTAGCCGCAATGGGTGCGCGTCCCGTGCTGGCGACGGTCGCGCTCGCGTTCCCGCGACAAACGGCCGTGGACGACTTGCTCGACGTCTATCGCGGACTCGCCGAGTGCGCGCGGCGCTGCGCAGTGAGCGTCGCCGGCGGCGATCTGTCCCTCGCGCCGGCGCTAACGCTGACTATCACGGTCGTCGGCGAAGTGCGACCGTCGAACGTCAAGACGCGCTCCGGTGGCCATGCGGGCGACGTCGTCGCCGTCACGGGACCGCTGGGGGCCGCGCGCGCCGGCCTCGAGCTGACGCGCCAAAAGCTGGCGGTTGACGAACGGCAGGCCGCCGCGGCGGAGGAAGCGTTGCGCGCTTCGCAGCCCCGTCTCGCCGAGGGAAAATTTTTCGCCGCGAGCGCCAACGTCACGGCCATGCTGGATTGCTCGGACGGCCTGGCGATCGACCTCGGGCGTTTGGCGGACGCGAGCGCCTGCGCGGCGACGATCGAATCCGTTCCGGTGCACGAAGCGGCGCGTAGCGTCGCAACCTTGCTGGGCGAAGAGCCCGAACGTTTCGCCTTGGGCGCGGGGGAAGATTACGAGTTGATCGTGGCGATCCGCCCGCGCGCGTTCGCGCACGTGTCCATGCGGTATGCGCGGTGCTTCAAACGCCCGCTCCTACGCGTGGGCATGCTAGGGAAAGGTTCGGGCCTGACGTGGAACGGAGCGCCGCTGGAGCGCTCCGGTTGGGATCACTTCAGCGCGTAAACGCTTAGGCGCGCCGCGCGACGCGCTGCGAACGAAGGCAGCGCGTGCAGACGCGCGCCGTGCGGTGCACGCCGCGGTCATCAATGCGAACGGATTGCAGGTTCGGCAGCCAACGGCGCTTCGTTTTGTTCATCGCGTGGCTCACGTTGTTACCCGCTGTGGGCCCTTTGCCGCAGACTTCGCATCGCTTTGCCATAGCCGTCGGATATTACCACGCGGCTTCACGGTCCAGCAAGCGCAAAAAGTTGACCCAAGGCAAGGAATCGCAGGGTGGCCCCCAAAGACGGCTGCGGTGGACGGTTTAGCTTCGCGCCTCGGCCTTCGTGGCCCGAAGAGCGGGGCTCGCATCGCGGTCGACGCGATGGGCGGCGATCACGCGCCCCAGGAAACCGTCGCCGGCGCCTTGCTTGCGGCGGCGCAATTCGACGCACGGATTCTTTTGGTCGGCGACGAGGGCCGAATTCGTCCTCTGTTGCAGGGGCCGGGCGCCGATCGGGTTCAGATGGTCCACGCGCCGGACGCCGTACCGATGGATTGCCCGCCGTCCGCCGCCGTGCGCTCCTGCGATCGCACGTCGCTCGGCGTCGCGGTCAACCTCCTCAAGCGCGATGAGGCCGATGCCGTCGTCTCCGCCGGCAACAGCGGCGCGTTTCTCGCCATCGCGTTGATCAAGTTGCGCACGATCGAAGGGGTTTCTCGTCCGGCGATCGCGACGGTGTGGCCGGCGCTCCGTGGTCCCACGGTGCTCTTGGATTCCGGTGCGAACGTGGATTGCCGACCCGAGTGGCTCGAGCAGTTTGGCATGATGGGATCCGCGTACGCCAAGGCGGTGCTCGGTATCCCCGAGCCGCGCGTTGCCGTGCTGTCGGTCGGCGAAGAACGCAGCAAGGGCAATCAGCTCGTGTTGGAAGCGGCGCGCCTGTTGGAGGCGGCGCCGGTGCGCTTCATCGGCAACGTCGAGGGGCGCGATCTCTTTCACAACGTCGCCGACGTGATCGTCGCCGACGGCTTCGTCGGCAACGTCGTGCTCAAGACCGGCGAAGGCATGATCGCCGACCTGGCCAGCGTGATGCGCCGGGCCTTGCTCGGTGGCAACGTCATTACGAAGATCGGCACGGCGCTGCTCGCGCCGGCGCTGCGCCGCCTGCGCACGCAGTTCGACTACGAAACGTACGGCGGAGCGCCGCTGCTCGGCCTGCGCGGGAACTGCATCGTGACGCACGGACGTGCCAGCCGCCGGGCGATCAAACACGCGATCCGCGCTGGAATCGAAGAAGTCAACCACGATGTCGTCGGTAAGATCACGGAGCTGGTTACGCCGCACCTCGCCCCCACGTAAACAGCGCCCATGCCGGGCATCTACGTTCATCTGCCGTTCTGCCCGTATCTTTGCCCGTATTGCGACTTTGCGAAGTGGCCGCTGCGCGCATCGGCCGCGCGCGAATATCTTCAAGCGCTCCACGCCGAAATCGAACGCTCCGCGGAACAGTCTGCCGCGACGATCTATCTCGGCGGCGGCACGCCCAACGCCTATCCCGCAGACTGCATCGCCGATCTGCTACAGCGTCTGACGCGCCGTTTTCCCGGCGCGCGCGAGGTTTCGATCGAACTCAATCCGGAGCTCGTGCGGGCCGGCGACCTGCAACGGTATCGCGCGGCGGGCGTCACGCGGCTTTCGGTCGGCGTTCAATCGTTCGAGCCCGACGAGATCAGCGTCTTAGGCCGAAGGCATGCGCCGCAGGATATCGCGCCTATTGTTGCGGCCGCGCGCGACTGCGGTTTCGAATCGCTCTCTCTCGACCTGATCTTCGCCGTGCCGGGCCAGACGCCGACGAGTTGGAAACGCTCGGTCGCGCAAGCGACGCAGCTCGAGGTGGACCACATCTCGGCGTACGGTCTGACGGTGGAAGAAGGGACGCCGTATGCCGCGTGGCGCGCCCGCGAACCCGCGGCATTTTGCGACGACGCGCGTGAAGCCGAGCTCTACGGCATCGCGATCGACGCGCTCGCCGCGGCGGGTTACCGACAGTACGAGATCAGCAATTTCGCGCGTCCCGGCCACGAGTGCCGGCACAACCTCAACTATTGGGCGAACGGCGAATATATCGGCTTAGGGGTCGGCGCGGCCTCGTATCGCAGTGGCGAGCGCTCCGTGCACACGCGCTCGTTGCGCGAATACACTGCTGCCGCGCTCGCGGGAGGGACGATTCCGCAGCAGGCCGAGCGGTTGGAAGGCCTGCGGCGCGTCGGCGAGGCCGTCATGCTTGCTTTGCGTACCTCGCAAGGGGTTCATCTGGAAGACTTCAAAAACCGTTACGACATCGACGTGATTGAGAAATATGCTCCGGTGATTTCCGCCTTCACGTCGACGGGATTGCTGGAGCAAGTGAATGGAGCGGTACGGTTGACGGCGCAAGGCCGATTTCTCGCCAACGAAGTTTGTGGAGCGTTCGTAACATTCGAGTAGCGCCGGGCAAACTTTCCGTCTTAGGCATCGTCTTCATCGCCGTCTTCGGCGTGACGGGCTTTCTTTTGGGCCGAGAGGCATATTTCAGCCTGTTTTCGCCGCACTTTGCCAACGAAGACGTCCAAATCGCGTTTTTGCTGCTGTCGCCGGTCGTCGGCGCGATCGTCGGCCTGCTGTTGGCGCCGTTCGCTCAGGCGCTCTTCGAAGGACAGCTTCGTCTCGCCGAAGGTGCGATCGAGGGAATGATGCCGGCGGAGATCGCCGGCGGTGCGGTCGGGCTCGTCGTCGGACTCTTGATCGCATTTCTGATCAAAGGCATCGCGTTCGAATTTCTTTCCGACGCGGGACGCGCGGGAACGTATCTCGCGATCCTCCTGTACCTGATCGTCGCGGCGTTTGCCGCGTATCTCGGCGCGCGCGTCGGCGCGCGGCTGCGCATCGTTCCGCTTCCGCCCGGCGCGATGGTCAACGCCGAGGGCGGCGCCGCAAAGGTCGTGGACACGTCGGCAATCGTGGACGGCCGGATTGTCGAGATCGTCGAAAGCGGTTTTCTCGAAGGCACGCTGATCGTTCCGCGCTTCGTGCTGCGCGAGCTTCAGGCGATCTCGGACTCGGTCGATCCACTGAAGCGCACGCGCGGCCGTCGCGGCTTCGACATTCTCAGCCGGCTGCAAGAGCTTTCGGCGGTGGAAATCAGCGAGCGCGACTTCGACGACATGGCGCCCGGAAACGTGGACGCACGGCTCGTGCGCTTAGCGCAAGAGTTGAACGCGAAGCTGATTACCAACGACTACAATCTCAACCGGATCGCGCACGTCGAGGGCGTGAGCGTGTTGAACGTCAACGAGCTCGCCAACGCCGTCAAGCCCGTGGTATTGCCGGGCGAAGAGCTCCACGTGGCGGTGATCCGCGAAGGCAAAGAGTTTCATCAAGGCGTCGGGTATTTGGAAGACGGGACGATGATCGTCGTCGAGCACGGACGACGCCTCATCGGCGAGCAGACCGACGTCGTGGTGACGAGCGTGTTGCAGACCGTCGCCGGGCGAATGATCTTTGCTCGGCCGAAACGCGAGGGCGTCGCATCGTGAAGTGGGCCGCCGTCATCGTAGCGGCGGGACGTGGAACGCGGTTGGGCCGCCCAAAGCAACTCCTCGAACTCGCCGGCCTACCGATGGTGGGCTGGTCGATTTCAACGTTTGCGGGCATGGACGAGATCGCGCAAATCGTCGTCGTCACCGAAGTGGAGTTGATGGACGAGATGCGCAACCTCGTCGCTCGCCTCGCGCCGGGACGCGGTGAAGTGGTCGCCGGGGGAGCGATTCGCCAAGAGAGCGCCTACGCGGGACTTCGGGCCGTCAGGGCAGATTGCGAGGGCGCGTTCGTACACGACGGCGCGCGCCCGCTGGTGACGGTTCGTGACGTGCGCGCCGGCATGGCGGCGGTTCGTCCGGGCCGCGCCGCGCTGCTCGCCACAGCCGTCGTCGATACGATCAAACAGGTGAACGGCGATGCTCACCGAGTTGTCGCGACGATCGATCGGCGCAACCTGTGGGCGGCGGAGACGCCGCAGTTCGCGCGCTCGCTCGACCTGCTGCACGCGCACCGGCGGGCGCGCCGTGACAGCGTCACGGCGACCGACGATGCAGCGCTGCTCGAACGCGTCGGCGTCGAAACGATCGTGATTCCCTCAACCACGCCAAACTTCAAGGTGACGCTTCCCGCGGACGTCGCCCGGGCAAAATCACTCCTCTCACAGCGTCTCTCCCACTGTCATCCTGAGCCAGCCTGCCCTGAGCGCCGTCGAAGGGAAGGATGACGTGCGGTAAACCATGACACGCATCGGCCACGGCTTCGACGCGCACCGCCTTGTCGAAGGGCGGCCGCTCATTCTGGGCGGCGTCACGATCCCGTTCGAACGCGGATCGTTGGGACACTCCGACGGCGACGTGCTGGCGCACGCGATGGCCGATGCACTGCTCGGCGCCGCAGCGCTCGGCGATCTGGGTTCTCGCTTTCCCGACACCGACGCGCGTTGGAAAGACGCGGACTCCATGCGGCTGCTGCACGACTGCGCGCAAGCGGTGCGCGACGCGGGATTCTCGATCGTGAACGTGGACGCGACAATCGTCGTGGAACGCCCGAAGCTGGCGCCGCATATCGCAGCCATGCGCCGCAACGTCGCCGCGAGCATCGGCATCGAGCTCGACTGCGTGAGCGTCAAAGCCAAGACGAGCGACGGCATGGGCTACACCGGCGACGGCACCGGCATCGCGGTGCATGCGCTCGCGTCGCTTTCCCGTAATGGGCAGCCCGCGGCGACGAAGCCTTCCGCGAGCGGCCAGGGTTAAAGGACCAGATGCCATCGCAAGAGCCGAGTGCGGCAACGTGGGCGGAAGGCGTTCTCGCCGA
>JAFAQW010000029.1 GCA_019245995.1 Vulcanimicrobiota bacterium
CGGTTCCAAAGAGGCCAGAGGGCTTCCGGCCGTCAGCAACGGCATGCAGGTGGTGGCAACGGGCGCGATTGGAATTTGGGAGCGCAGCAGCGAATATCAGTTACGGGTGCTGCAGGTGGCCCCGATTGGCGTCGGGACCATCGCGGCGAAGGTCGAAGCGCTACGAAAGCGCCTTCAGGCCGAGGGTTTGTTCGAAGCGAAACGCAAGCGCCCGCTTTCGCGCTTTCCGCGACGCGTCGCATTGGTGTCGGCGCACGGCAAGGGCGCCGAAGACTTCGAGACGACGCTTCGCGAAAAGTCACCGAACGTCACGGTCATTTTCTTTCCGAGCCGCGTCCAGGGCGACGGCGCGGAAATCGACCTCGCGGAGGCGATCGATCGCGCGTCGCGCAACGACGTGGACGCGATCGCCGTCGTTCGCGGCGGAGGGTCGTTCGAAGACCGCTATCCGTTTAACACGGAGCCGGTCGTGCGTGCGATCGCACGATCGCGCCACCCGGTGGTGACCGCAATCGGCCATACCGGCGACCGGCATCTCGCGGACGAGGTCGCCGATGCCGTCTTCAAGACGCCGACGGCGGCCGCGGAGCACATCGCCGCATCGTGGATTGAGGTGATCGCTCGAATCTCGAGTCAGCAGCAGCATCTCACGCGCGCGGTCGACGACGCCAGGGCGCGTTGCGAACATCGTCAGGCCGAGGCGGACGACCGGCTCCTCGCCGCGATGGAGGGTGCCTTGTCGCGTTGGGGCCAGCGCGTTTTGGTACTGTCGCGCGATATCGAGCGACAGAATCCCCGCGTCTTGCTCGCCCGGCGCGAAATGCGGCTCAACGGCAGCGAACTGCAGCTGAATCGAGCCGGCGAACGAGTCATGCTGAAGCGAACGAACGAACTGGCGGTCCGAAAGAGCGGACTGTTCGCGCGCAATCCGCAAGCGTTGCTCGAACGCGGCTATGCGATCGTCACGCATAAGGGACGCGCGCTGCGCGATTCGCGTGAGACCGCCCCGGGCGAGCGAATCGAGGTGCAGTTGCATCGTGGGAAGCTCGAAGCCGGCGTCGAACGGGTAGTGCACGATGAGTGAGCGGGAAGACGGCTTCGAGAAGAAGCTGGATCGCATCGACGCAATCGTCAAAGAACTCGAGAATCGCGATACGAAATTGGAACGCGCCATCGCGCTTTTTAAGGAGGGGAAAAACCTCGCGCGCGAATGCGAGCAGATTCTCAAGAACGCGCAGGTGCAGATCGATGAAGCCATGTCGGGATCATCCCGCACCGGCCCCGGAACGACGCGTGGGAACGGTGAGCTCGACGATCAAGTTCCGTTTTAGCGAACTCTTGCGATAAATCCGACCGGTGGCGCGAGTGAGGCTCGATGAGGCCGTAGCGCTGCGTGAAGGGACGACGCGTTCGCAGGCGCGCAGTCTGATCATGGAAGGGCGCGTCAGCGTCGCGGGCGCGGTCGCGACGAAGGCGGGACAGAGTGTTCCAGGCGACGCACGCATCGAAGTGCGGGCGCCGCGCCGCTTCGTGAGCCGCGGAGGCGAAAAGCTCGCTCATGCATTGACGGCCTTCGGCATCGATCCGGCCGGCGCACAAGCGCTCGACGTCGGCGCCTCCACGGGCGGATTCAGCGATTGTCTGCTGCAGCGCGGCGCCGCGCACGTGACGGCCGTCGACGTCGGATACGGCCAACTCGATTGGCGATTGCGAAACGACCCGCGGGTCACCGTTATCGAACGCGCCAACTTCCGCAAGCTCGCCGACGATGCGTTCCCAGCCCCGTTCGGCTTGATCGCAATCGACGTCTCCTTCATTTCGCTGCGGCCCATACTGGCGCGCGCGGTCGGATATCTGCACGACGACGGCGTCGTCGTAGCGCTTCTGAAACCGCAGTTCGAAGCGGGACGCGCGCGCGTCGGCTCGGGCGGCGTCGTACGCGATCCGCAGACGCACGCTGCCGTAATCCGCGACGTCCGGGCCGCCGCGATCGCAATGGGCCTCGTCCCGGTACACCTTGTGGCCTCGCCGCTAACGGGGCCGGCGGGAAACCGCGAATTCTTCGTCGAGCTACGCAGGCGCGGCCGGCCCTTCGACGACGCACGAATCGCCGAAGTGCTTGGCGAAATGCCGCCGGCATGAGCGCGCTGCTCGCACTGCACAAAAAAGTCATCGCCTTGTACGTGGACGCCGCGCGCGCGCACGCGCGATCGATCGCTCAACGGGTCGCATCGGATTTCCGCGCCGGCGGATTCGACGTCGTGGACAGCGCGACGGCGGGCGACGCTTCGCTCCTCATCACGGTCGGCGGCGACGGCACGCTCTTGCGCGCCGCCCGCATCGCCATCGAAGACCACGTTCCGATTCTCGGCATCAACACCGGCAGGCTCGGATTTCTGACCGAGCTTGATGAAGACGATCCCCGTCTCGCCGACTTGCCGGCGCTCGTGGCGCGGGGTCTCTTCTTGGACGAACGCACGGCGCTGCAAGCACGGTACGACGGGAAGAAGTATTTCGCGCTCAACGATGTGGTCGTTCGCAAGGGCGAAGTCTCGCGCGTGGTTCCCTTCGGCTTGCGCGTGGAGGAGGGCGCCGTGACGCGCATCGCGGCCGACGGAGTCTGCGTCGCCACCCCGACCGGCTCGACGGCGTATTTTCTGTCGGCGGGCGGATCGCTGATCGCCCCGAGAGTCGAAGCCTTCGGCGTGGTGCCGCTGTTGCCGCACACGCTGTTCTCGCGGCCCTTGATCGTGCCGATCGACTCGAGCATCGAAATCACGAGCGATGTCGAATCAGCGCACGCGCATCTCGAGTGCGACGGCGACGTGGTGAGCGAGGTTGCGCCGAACTCGTGCGTCTCGATCCATTGCCATCCCAAGCGCGTGCACTTTGCGCGCACGCGGCCGATTCACTTTCTGGAGCGCTTGGAGGAAAAGATGCTCTGGGGCGTTTCCATCAAAGATCCTCGTCGGTAGGGGTTCCGCGTGCTGCGCCGGTTGCAGATCGATGGTTACGGTCTGATCGCACACGCCGACGTTGAGTTCGCCCCGGGGATGACGATCTTCAGCGGCGAGACCGGTTCGGGCAAGACGATGCTCATCGGGGCGCTCGCCTTTGCGTTGGGCGGCCGCGCGGCGACCGACGCGATCGCGCGTGGCGGGCGCAAAGCCACGGCCACTCTCACCTTCGATCCCGAGGATTGGCTGCTCGCCCGTCTGCGTGCCGACGGATACGTACTCGACGACGGCGAGTCGGCGAGCATCGTCCGCGAGATCAACGAAGCGGGCCGTTCCGCCGCGCGTCTGTGCGGGAAGCCCGTCACGGCGGGCTACTTGCGCGAGATCGGCGACGGCGTCGCCGAGATCGTGGGCCAACACGAGGCTCATCGGCTGCTATCGGCGGCGTATCATCGCGAGCTTTTGGATCGCTTTGCCGGCGAGCGCGCGCTGGAACTACGCGGCGATCTCGCCCGCGCGCACGCGCGTGCCACGCGGGCTTCGTCCGCGCTTGCCGAGCTGACCGACAACGAACGCCGCGCGCGCGACCGCTACGACGACGCGTCCTTCGCCCTGCGCGAGATAGAGGCGGCCGCGCTCCAGCCCGACGAAGGCGATCGGCTCAACGACCGGCGGCGCTTCTTAGAGAACGCGGAAAGGATCGCGTCGTCGCTGGACGCGGCGCATCGAGCGCTGACCGACGAGGAGCGCGGCGCCGCCGTTAGCCTGGGTGCCGCTGTTGCGGCGCTCGCGAGCATTGCCGCATTCGATCCGGAACTGGGCGCGCTCGCGGAGCGCTCCGGTGCGCTGCAGACGGAACTGATCGAGGTCGCGGCCGACGCGTCGCGGTTGTTCGATCGCGCGGAATTCGACCCCGCGGAACTCGATGCCGTGAACGCGCGACTGGACCTGATCGATCGGCTGAAGCGCAAGTACGGCGGCGAGGTCGCGTCGGTTGCCGCCTATGCGGACGAGGCGCGCGACATCGTGGAACGGTACGAGCACCGGGATCGCTCGATCGCCTCGTTGCGGGACGAACACGTGCAGGCGCGGCGCGAACTGCAGTCGGCGGCAGACGCTTTGACGGCGGTCCGCCAACGCGCCGCTTCGCAGTTGTCTCGGCGCGTGCAGACGCAGTTCGACGACATGGCACTCACCGGCGGCCGCTTCGAGGTGCTCTTCGAGCAACTTGAGACCGTCGGCCCGAACGGCGCGCAAGACGTGGAGTTCCTCTTCGCGGCGAACCCTGGCGAGCCGGCGCGGCCGCTGGCGCGCGTGGCGTCCGGGGGCGAACTGTCCCGCGTGCTCCTCGCGCTGGTCGTGGCGCTCACGCAAACTCGCGCGGCGCAAGGCGCGCTCCTCTTTGACGAGATCGATTCCGGCGTCGGCGGCGCGACGGCCACCGCCGTCGGCGCGCGCATCGGCGAGCTCGCGCGCGACGGTCAGATCGTCTGCGTCACGCATCTCGCGCAGATCGCGCGGTGGGCCGACGAACACTACGTGCTCGACAAGATCGAGCGTCGGGAACGCGCGGAAATCACCGTGCGCCGCATCGCCGGCGCGAAGGAGCGAGAGGCCGAGATCGC
>JAFAQW010000103.1 GCA_019245995.1 Vulcanimicrobiota bacterium
GACGAGGACTTCGGGGGTGCCTTGCGGAAGGGATTTCTGGCCGCCGGCATCGCTCTACCGGCCGCGGGCGCTCGAGTCTTGGTCTCGATCAGCGATGAGGAAAAAGAGGAAGCAATCCCGATTCTGCAAGCGTACGTGCGATTCGGATACTCGCTCGTCGCGACGCCCGGCACGCGCGAGTATTTACGCGGCGCCGGCATCGAAAGCGCCGGAGTGAACAAGATCGCCGATGGATCTCCCCACGTGCTCGATCTCATCGCGGAGCGCGCCGTGGACTTGGTCATCAACGACGCACGAGCCGCGCGCGAGATCTCGGACGACTACAAGATTCGCCGTGCTGCAGTCGAAGCGAACATTGCGTGTTTGACGAGTTTAGATACGGCTCGGGCACTGGTGGAGGCGTTGGAAAGCAAGGCCGGGCCGCCGCGGAGCCTTCAAGAGTATCGCGGCGCGGTGATCCTTCGTTCGTAATCTCGGCCGAATCGCCCGCGGTCGTAGCGTTGGGGGGTAACGATGCGAGCCTCGCGATCGCGAGTAGTCTGCGGGTGGCCGAGCCGAAGGGAACCATTGCCGTGCGCCTGGTCCCACTTGCGTGGACGCCCGCCGGCGTCGTACTCGCGAAAAACGGCAAAGACGTCGGAGTTCCCCTACAAGGACTTTTCGACTGGATGGATCGGACGTTTGCCGCCGAGGACGAAACAGCGTTCGTCGCGACGGTTCGGGACTTGGAGCTCCTGATACGGATCGGCTTCGAGCGGTCCTTTCCGGACGAACTGCGCGCGGAACACGTCGTGAACGTCGACGACCTCCCGGAAGAGCTCGTCGATGCCCTGGAGCATCCGGCGACCGAACTGGTAATGTGCGCGACGTGCCGCCGGCTCTGCGTCCGTGACGACTTCGTGTGGAAAGAGAAGCAACTCTGCGCGTGGGACTACCACGCAAGCGTCTTCGGTCGCCGCGGCCCGTGGCAAACCGGCGCCTATGAAGCACGGCGCTTTCCGACGTTGCCGTCGTGCGCGTACGTCGTTCCGGGGCTCCTCGCAGAGCTCGGCGTCGAGAACGTTTTGACGCTGGGCGCAATCGCGGACGAAGCGGCAAACGACGTCGTCGGAACGCTGCTCGCCAGGGAACCGGCACGCGCGTATCTCGTCGTGCGCGCCGGCGAAGGCCTCGCGGTTTTGCGTGAAGGATGACCAACAAGTCCATACGGACGCTGTCGTCGCTCTTCGTTCTCTTCTTCGCCGTTCTCGCGCTTCGCCAACTCTACGTGCAGTTGGTGGAGGCTCCCCGAATCGCCGCACGCCCGAACAATCCGCGCCATGCGCTGCTCGATGCCTTTCGCGGTCGAATCCTGGCCAGCGACGGCAGCATACTCGCGCATACCGTCGGGTCTAATCGCTTGTATCCCTTAGGGCCCGCGGCCGCGCAGGTCGTGGGATACGTTTCGGCTCGCTATGGCCAGAGCGGCATCGAGGCCGCCTTCGACGGCGCCTTAACGCCGCCCAGCTCGAACGGCGACGCGCTCGCGCAGATCGCTAGCCTCGCGGCCGCGCTGCGTGGTAGCGCTCGCGCGGCCCAGGGGGCCGACGTCGTTACGACCATCGAGCCTCCGATTCAAAACCGGCTCTACGCTTTGCTTGCGCGCTATCCGCGGGCGGCCGGTGTCGTCCTCGACCCGCGCAGCGGTGCCGTCCTCGCACTCGCCAGCGTGCCCAGCTACGATCCCAACCAGTTCGACAGCGAGTTTCCGGGGCTGCGCGACGACCCCGAGTCACCGCTGCTCGATCGCGCCGCCGACGGCCTCTATCCACCCGGCTCGACGTTCAAGGTCTTCACGGCGGCCGCCGCGCTCGACAGCGGTACCGTAACGATGGACGCGCGCTTCGAGGATCCGGGGTACCTCGAAATCGGCAACTTTCTCTTGCACGACAACGAAAGCGAAGCCACTGGATATCAAGACTTGACAAACGCGTTTGCGTTGTCCAGCAACGTCGACTTCGCGCAGATTGCGCTGCGCATGGGGACGCAAACGTTTTATCGCTATCTCGACCGGTGGGGGATCGGCGTTCCGCTGGACTTCGATCTTCCGGCGCAAACCGATCGCGTTCCGCCGCAGGGTTCCATCGTTCCGGGCGAGCTCGCGCAGATGGGCTTTGGCCAGGGCGCGTTGCTCGTCACCCCGCTGCAGATGGCGCTCTTGACAGCGACGATCGCGAACGCCGGCATCGAGCCGCGCCCGTACGTCGTTCGACAGGTCGTCCGCAACGGAGTCACGATAACCGCAGCGTCTGCGGCAACGCTCGCCAACCCGGTATCGGCAGAAACCGCAGCGAAGGTAACGGCGATGATGGTCGCGGTCGTGCAACGTGGAACGGGAACGCCGGCGCAGTTGCCGCACGTGACGGTCGCCGGAAAGACGGGCACGGCGACCAATCCTCGAGGGAGCTCGCATTCGTGGTTCGTCTGTTTCGCGCCGGCGCAAAGCCCTCGCGTTGCGGTCGCGGTGGTCGTCGAGAACGTCGGCTACGGAGCGACCTATGCCGCTCCAATCGCCCGCGAAGTCTTGGCCGCCGCGCTCCAAACGGTTCGTTGATTTGATCGAAGAACGAGTTTTCAATAACCGCTATCGCCTGGACCGCAAGCTCGGGGAAGGCGGCATGGCGACCGTCTACTGCGGCACCGATATCTTGCTTCGCCGGCGCGTGGCGATCAAGGTGCTGCGAGAGCAATACGCGGCCGATGAGGAGTTCGTCCGCCGCTTCTACCAAGAGGCGGAATCGGCGGCGAGGCTCTCGCATCCGAACATCGTCAACACATACGACGTCGGTCGGCAAGACGACACCTATTTCATCGTCATGGAACTCGTGGATGGGGCATCGCTCGGAGAGATAATAGCGGCCGACGGCCGGCTGCCGGAGCCCGTGGCGATCGATTATGCCATTCAGATCGCGAGCGGACTCGCGTACGCTCATCGGCAAGGCCTGCTGCACCGCGACATCAAGCCGGCGAACATCCTGGTAACGCGGGACGACGTCGTCAAGCTCTCCGATTTCGGAATCGCGCGCGCGGTTTCGCAACAGACCATGGCGTTAACGAAGCCGGGGCTGGTGATGGGCAGCGTCTATTACATTTCTCCGGAGCAGGCTCAAGAGCACGAAGTGCACGAAACCGCGGATCTTTATAGTCTCGGCGTCGTGCTCTTTCAGATGCTGACCGGGAAGTTGCCGTACACCGGGGAGTCGCCCGTTACCGTGGCGCTCAAGCACATTGGTGATCCCGTTCCCGCCATCGACGTCGACGAAAGCGGCGTCAGTCCAGCGCTTGCCGCGATCGTGAACAAGCTGTTGCAGAAGAGGCCGGAGCACCGTTTTTCGTCCGCAAGCGAGCTCGCCACGGCGTTACGCGAGGCGCGTGAGCGACCCACCATTGCCGGGTATCGCATCGCCGACGATGCGCCGGCCGCGTCCCCCCGCGAACGGCTTGCGCCGCAGCTGCCGCCACGCCGCTCCCCTATGCCGGATCGTGCGGTCGTCGTCCAGGGGGCCCAGGCCGGTGGCTCCCGTGCGTGGGCGCTCGGCGCTCTGGCCGTTGCGCTCCTGGTCGCAACCGGTTTGGGTTACCTGCTCTTCGCGAAGCCGCTGAGTCCGTTTGGGTCGCAAGTCCTCGTTGCCGACTACACCGGCATGACGCAGGCGCAGGCGCAGCGCGCGATTGTGAATGCCGGCCTTCGGGCGCGGCTTACCAAGACCGCGAGCGAAAGCGTGGCGGCAGATCGCGTCATTCGGCAGTCGCCGCCCGCCGGCACCGCGGTGGCAAAGAATCAAGTGATCGAGCTGGTCGTCAGCAACGGTAAGCCGATGCGAGGCCTGGAAGACGTCCGCGGCTACAACGTAAGCGACGCGCAACGGACGCTCCAGCAGGAAGGCTTCGCCGTAACGCTCGTTAGACGGTTCGACAACACGATCAAGGACAACGTCGTCGATCAAAGTCCGAAACCGCAGGCCCAAGTGCCCGAAGGCAGCCGCGTGACGCTCATCGTCTCGGACGGTCCCGCTCCGGTGACCGTTCCCAACTTCGTCGGATTGAAGACCGGCGCCGCACGAACGCTGGCCGATCGCCTGGGCCTCACGCTTGACACGACTGAGAGCATCTCGGGGGAGCCACCCGATACCGTCGCCTCGCAAAGCGTGCCGAAGGGCTCGAGGGTGGACCGCGGCACCGACGTGCGGCTGGTCATCAAAAACGGGATGCCGTCGCAGCCGTCGCCGCCGCCCGCGAACGGCCCGGTCGTGACGCTGCCCAATCTCATCGGTCAAGACTATGCGAGCGCGCGCGCCATGCTCGCGCAGGCCGGCTTCAACATTGCCGTTCGTTACGCGCAACAGGGCGTCAACAACGGAACCATCGTCGCGCAAGCTCCCTCGGCCGGACCGCAGCCGCAGGGCACGACCGTGACGATTACGCTGTCGGTCTCCGGTGAAGTGCCGGACACCGTCGGGATGACGCCGACGGATGCGATCGCGGTGCTGCGCGCCTACGGCTATTCGGTATCGCGCTGGGAGTACACGACGGGCGTCGGCGCCGGCGGGCGAGTCGTGGGAACGGACCCGGGCGCGGGGAGCGCGTTGGCCCCCGGGTCGTCCGTGACGTTAACGGTGAACGGAACGCCCCCGCCGCAGTGAGTGCCGGGTCCCCAACGATTCGCATCTTAGGCATAGACCCCGCGTTGCGAACCACCGGTTATGGCGCGATCGAGTGGTGCGACGGCCGCGTCGGGCTGATTGAAGCGGGCGTGATCGTTCCGCGCACCGATGCCACGCTCGAGCGACGGCTCCAGGAGCTTCACGCGGGGATCGTCGATGTCATCGCTCAAACCGCACCGACCCTCCTCGTGATCGAAGAGCTGTATTCGGGCTACAAAAATCCCCGTACGGCGCTGATGATGGGGCACGCGCGCGGCGTGCTCTGCTTAGCCGGCGCACAAGC
>JAFAQW010000107.1 GCA_019245995.1 Vulcanimicrobiota bacterium
CATGCAGCACGTCAAAGCATCCGTTGGTAAAGACGACGCTGCGACCAGCGCGGCGCAGACTCTCGCGCCACTCGACGGCCGCGTCGGCATCGAGGAGCGCGCCGAAGAGTTCGTCCGTCGTCATTCCGCGGCCGGAGCGAGCAGCGCAAGAATCTCTTGCGGCGACGCCGTTGCCGTCCCGAGTTTTTCCACGACGACGCCGGCCGCGAAGTTGGCCAGTTGCATCGACTGCTCGATCGGCACGCCTCCCGCGAGCCCCAGAGCGAGAACCGCGGTAACCGTATCTCCGGCGCCGCTGACGTCGTAAACGGTTCGTGCGACCGATGGAATCTGCAACCGCTCGCCGTCGCTGCCGAAGAGCGCCATGCCGTGCTCGCCTCGGGTGATGACCGCGTAGCGGCAGCGCACGAGCCGCAGCAGTCCGATCCCGGCTGCCTCCAGGCCGGCGTCGCCGGCAACCTGGCTCCTGGTCATTGCCGCTGCCTCGGCCACGTTGGGCGCGACGCACGTGATGCCGGCATAGATGCCGATGTTTTGCGGCTTCGGATCTGCGAGCACCAGCGCGCAGCCTTGCGCGGCCTCGACGATCTCTCGCGAGAGCAAGCCCTTCGCGTAATCGCTCAGAATAACGGCGTCGCAGCGCGCCGCCCGCTCTGCGACGAACGACGCGAGGCGCCGCCGATCGGCCGCGGCCAGCGGAGCGGTGGACTCCCAGTCGGCGCGCACGACTTGCTGATTGTGCGCCACGATTCGGGTCTTTCTCGTCGTGGGGCGGTCGCGGGTGATGAAAACGCCGGAGTCGTCGACCTCTTCCGCGCGCAGCAAATCCCGAACGTGCGCCCCGAAACCGTCGTCGCCGACCGTCCCGGCGAAGAGAACGCGCGCGCCTAACGCCCGCAGATTATTTGCGACGTTGCCGGCGCCGCCCAGCGTGAAGGAGTGATCCGTGACGGCTACGACCGGTACGGGCGCTTCCGGCGAGATCCGTGAAACGCTTCCCCAAATCCACTCGTCGATCATGAGATCGCCCACGACCAATATGCGGAGATCGGGGGCTCGCTCGAACAGCGTTTGCGCCGGCGGAAGCATCGTCTGAGCCATCACGGCAAGCCGCCTCCGAAGATGAGCCGTTGCTCGACCAGATCGCAGACGATGTGCGCCATCACCTGATGGACTTCTTGCACGATCGCCGCGTAGCCGTCCGGGCCGAGCAGGCAGTAGTCGGCAACTTCGGCGACTTTTCCGCCGCCGTTGCCGGTGAACGCGACCGTGACGGCGCCGCGCTTGCGCGCCGCTTCCAGCGCGAGCACGACGTTGCGCGATGTGCCGCTCGTCGTCATGCCGATCACCACGTCCCCCGCGTGTGCGAACGCCTCGACTTGGCGAGCGAACACGAAGTCGTAACCATAATCGTTGCCGACACACGTCAGCGTGGACGAATTCACGGAGAGGGCCTCGCTGTGGAGGCCCGGACGCTCGCGTAAGAAACGGCCGGACAGTTCGGCTGCCATATGCTGCGCCTCCGCGGCGCTTCCGCCGTTGCCGCACCAGAGCACTTTCTTTCCCGAGCGCAACGCGGCGACGATTGCCGCCGAAATGGCTTCAACCTGTCCCGCGTAGTGCGGCGCGTCGAGCAAACCGCGCCGGTCGGCAAGCAACTCGGCGAAACCGCGTTCGCCCTGATACCTCATCGCTGGATCCAAAAGAGCTCCTCGCCTTGAGAAACCAACTCGCCGTTTTCCGGAACGATCCGCGCGATCGTACCTGACTCGTCGGACTGAATCTCATTGAAAAGCTTCATCGCCTCCAAGACGCAGAGAACGTCGCCGGGCGACACCCGATGACCCACTTCGACGAACGGCGCCGCGTCCGGAGACGATGCGCGATAGAAGACGCCGGTGAGCGGCGCCAACACCTTGCTGACGTTCGCGTCTGGCTCCGCAGACGCGGCCGGCGCCGCCGGTTCTTCCGAATATCGTCGGGGAGCACCATCGGCTTGGCCATCGCTTGCGCGCTGCAACTCGTAGATCGCATCGCCGAGCCGTACCCGCAACGACTCCAAGTCGTGCTCGCGCATGATGGCGAGCAACTCTTGCAGCGTCGCGGCCTCCTGGGGATAGCGTTCTTCCACTAAAGCTCCGCTTCTACGTGCTGCTGCACAACGACTTTCGCCGTTTCGAAGGAGAGCCGCCGGTCGGTTCGGTGTTCGAGCTCCCGCAACACGATTTCGCCGGCTGCGATCTCATCCGACCCCAGGATCAACGCATACCGCGCCCCGTTTCGGTCAGCGATTTTCAGATGTGCGAGCAGTTTACGATCTTCGTAATCCATGAACACGGGCACGTCGAGCCGGCGGCGGAGTTCCGTAACCAGCGGCAGCAGCATGGTACGCGCCTGCGCTCCCAATGCAATCGCCTGGATGCCGCGGCGGGACTGTGCCGTTGCTCCGGCGGCGGCGGCAGCGACCATCAAAAACCGCTCGATGCCGAGCGCGAAACCGACGGCTGGGACGTACGGGCCACCCAAGGCCTGCACCAGGCCGTCGTAACGTCCCCCGCCGCAGATGCTGCTTTGCGCACCGAGCAACCTGGACGTTATTTCGAAGACCGTTCGGCCGTAATAGTCAAGACCCCGAACGATCCGTGGATCCACGCTGAAAGGAATGCCGATGATCTGCAGATGCGTCTTGATCGCCTCGAAGTGTTCGCGGCATGGCGTGCAGAGAAACGCTTCGAATGCCGGCGCGGCGGCGACGTGCGCTTCGTCGGCCGGGTCCTTGCTGTCGAGCAACCGCAGGGGATTCCGTTCCGCGCGCCGCCGCGCGTCGGCACTCATGTCGGCCAGACGCGGGCGGAAGTGCGCCAGCAGCGCCTCGCGATACTTCGGCCGGCAGCGTTCGTCTCCAATCGAGTTTATGCGCAGCCGCGCGTCCGTGATGCCGTAGCGCACGATCAATTCCCACGCGAGCGCGATCACCTCCACGTCCGCTTCGGGTCCGGCCGAGCCGAAGGACTCGGCGCCGAACTGATGAGACTGACGGTAGCGTCCGCGCTGCGGGCGCTCGTACCGGAAGATCGGTCCGATGTAGTAGAGCCGCAGGGGCCCGGACGCCGTCAGATCGTGTTCTAATACCGCGCGCACGACCGGGGCCGTCCACTCCGGGCGCAGCGTCAGGCTGCGTCCGCCGCGATCCGTGAACGTGTACATCTCTTTTTCGACGATGTCGCTGGCCTGCCCGACGCCGCGCACGAAGAGTTGCGTCGCTTCGAAGAGCGGCGTTCGAATCTCGGCGTAGCCGAAGGCTGCCGCGAGCCGGTGAATCCGCGACTCGAGGTCGCTCCAGCGCGCGGACTCCGGCGGGAGCACGTCTGAGGTGCCCCTCGGAGCGGTCAGCTTTACGGGCATTGGCGCCCGGTTCGCCGGTACTTTTCGCTAGCCATTGCCGCGCGCGGCGTGATGGTGAGCCGGCATGCGCGTGGCACTCTACGCGGTCGCCCTGGCGTCGGCATCGCTGTGGAACGCCGAGGTCCTACGGGGCGCGCTCGCAACGACGGCGAGTGTCCTAATCGAAGCGACGCCCTTCGTCCTCGCCGCCGCGATTCTGCAAGCGTTGGCGCCGCCGATGCGGTCGCTCATTGCATACTTGGGATGCGGCTGCACGCATGGTCCGTCCGCGCGTTCCCTTCCGGCAGCCGTCGCAACGTGGTTGGTTTTCGGTCCTGCCGTTGCGCTGGCGCGCGTGGGGGCGGCGACGTTCGTGTGGGCGTTCTTGCGCCGTCGCGGCAAGCAATGCGAAGCGTCGCACGACGACGTGCAGCCGTTGCAGGAGATTGCGGCGCTGCTTCCCGTGGCACTTGCCGCGGCAGCGATGACGGTGGGGTTCGCGTCGTGGGGCGGCGTCAAGATCGGCGGCGCGGCCGCCGCGGCGGTGGGGGCCGTTCTCGGCTTTACGTCCCCGTGCGCGCTCGGCGCGGTCGCCCTGGCGGCCTCGCTGCGCGCACACGCGCCTGCGGCCGTCACGGCGTTTCTGTGCATCGCCGGAATCGTTGACGCTCGAGCGTTGCTGCCGCGGAGGACGGCCGTCGCCGCACGGCACGACGCGTTGGCGTACGCGCTCGTCGGCTGCACGCTCTGCGCCGTCGCGGCCCGCCGCGGCGCCGCCCTGGTCCATCCGGCGCTGTGCGTGCCCCTGGCACTGTCTGCGGCCGCCGCCTTTGGTTGCAGCGCAATATTTCGGCGGCGGCGCTGCGTCGGAGCGCGGATCGCTCCGGCCATCATGCTGGCGGGAGCGCTGATCGGCGCTCCGCAGCCGACGTATCACGCCACGGAAACGACGTTGAGCGATGTTTTTGCGGGCGAGGAGCTGCGCTTTACCGGGGCCCTGGAGTGCGAGCGTACGAGTTGTGCGCTCGTGCGCTATGCGATTACCTGTTGCCGCGCCGATGCGGCGCCGGTCGCCGTCGCGTTGCGCGCCGCGCCCCGCCGGCTCGCCGGGACGTGGTTGCGCGTGGACGGCACAATCGAGCGTCTGGACGATGGGTTGGCGCTCGTTCCGCGCCGCCTCGAAGCGATCGCGCCACCCGCCGATCCGTTTATCTACCGCTAGTTTTCGTCTCGCTCAGGATGGGTTCGTGGCGCGCCGCGCTTCCAAAAGCTCGACGGGGATACCATTCGGATCTTCAACGAAGGCGATCGCGCGCGTGCCGCTCGGCGATTTATAGACGTCTTTGAGCACGCGCACACCCTTCGCCTTGAGGTCTTGTACGTACGACTGCAGATCGCCGTCCGCCTCGATCGCGAGATGCTCGTAGCGATTCCCGAGCGAATACGGCGGATGCTCTTCGAGATCGTAGACTAACTCGATATACGCGTCCCAGTTCCGGCCGACGAACGCCATGTCGGCGTTGCCTGGATAATGATACGGGCCGTCCAGCAGCCGCAAGCCGAGCTTCTCGGTATAAAAGTCGATCGACTCCCGCATGTCGTTGACGAAAATCGACGTGTGCAGAAAACGTGGCATGGCGTTTCCTCTACGACGCTAGTGCAAAAAGTACCGGTGGGTCGAGAAGACCAAAGCGGCGTCGCGGCCGTCTGCGGCCGCGATGACTTCTTCGTCGCGGATGGAGCCGCCGGGAGCGATGATCGCGGAGCAGCCGCCGTCAATGGCCGCTTCGACGCCGTCGGTGAACGGAAAGAAGCCGTCGCTCGCGCAGGCCGAACCGCGCGCGTGCGCTCCGGCGCGCCGGGTCGCGATCTGCACGGCGCTGACGCGATTCGTTTGGCCGGCGCAAATGCCGCGCGTCGTCTCGTCGCGCGCCACGACGATGCCGTTGCTCTTGACGTGACGGACGACGTCCCATGCGAAGGCGAGGTCTCGCCACTCACGAGCCGTGGGCGTGCGGCGGGAGACCACGCGCCAGCGCTCCTGCGAGGTCGCGGGATCGTCGTCCTCGGCGAGCACCCCGCCCAGGGCCGTGCGCAGTCGCAGTTCTTTGGCCAGCTCTGAAGGTAGCGTCCGCGCAAAGCGCATGATCCGAAGGTTCTTCTTGCTGCGTAACGCTTCCAACGCGTCCGCGTCGAAGTCCGGCGCGGCAACGATTTCGAGGAAGTGCTCGGCGAGCGCCGCGCCGGCGGCAGAATCGATTGGGCTGTCCACGGAGACGACTCCGCCAAAGGCCGAAATGGAGTCCGCCGCGAGGGCCTCGCGCACCGCCGCGCCGACCTGCGAACGCTGCGCGACGCCGCACGGAATCGTATGCTTGATCGTTGCGGCACGGACCGACGCCTCCGGCGCGCTCCGAACGGGCGCACCGGCCGGCGCGCGTGCCAGCAAACGAAGCGCGGCGTCGAGATCGAGCAAGTTGTTGTACGAGAGC
>JAFAQW010000110.1 GCA_019245995.1 Vulcanimicrobiota bacterium
GGTTACGTCGTCGTGATCCCATCGTACCGCCTGTATCCCGAAGTTACGGTTCGTGGCGCGGTGAACGATGCGGCCGACGCGCTGGCTTGGACTGTGTCGCACGTCGCCCGTTACGGTGGGTCGCCGCGACGAATTGTGCTCTTGGGACATTCGGCCGGCGGTTATTTGGCGGCGATTCTCGCCTTCGACCCGACGTACTTGCGCGCCGCCGGTCTACAGCATTTTCCGGCGCGCGGCGTCTTCGAGCTCTCCGCCGACTACTCCAACCGCGATCCCGACCCGGGCGAACCGGCGAACTACGTCGCGATCGATCACGCAATTTATGGAGAGACTGCTGAAGAGCGCGACGCGAACTCCGTCTATCGCTATCTGCACAGGACGGTGCCGTTTGTAGCCACGTGTGAGTCCATCGATCCGGGGACGCAGTGCATCGATCGCGATCATTTCGTCGCCTTGATGCGCGGACTGAACAGTGCGGTAGAGTCGTTTACGGAGCCGCACGCCCGGCACGACGACCTACCGTCGCGGGTCGCCGCTCGACGCAACCCACTCAATATGTTGTTCCGGCACTTTGTTCGACGCGTGACGCTACGGTGAGAGCGGCGCCGGCGGATTGATTGCGAGGCCGTAGGACGTAGCGGTGCGGCTAATCGTGGTAATACCGCGCAGATCCGGATACGAATAGATGTAGAGCGAATGGCCCGCGCCGTCGGCCACAAAGAGACGCTTTTCGCGTTCGTTGAGCGCCAAGCCGAAAGGATCGACGAACGGGCCTTTGATTTGCTTCGACGGCTGCGTGGCGCCGGGCGGAAAGACGTCGACCGCTCCGGCTCCCTGATCGCAGACGATGATGTCGCCTTTTTTGTCCAAGATCAAGCGGCCGGCGAAGCCCAGGCTGATGCCCAGGTCTTTGCCCTTCTTGGAATGCGGCTTGAATTTTAATATGCGCCCCGTGCTGCCGTACTCGGTGACGTAGACGTTATTGTCGGCGTCCACTGCAAGGCCGACCGCGCCTCCGGTTAGCGGAATTGTGAAGTTCGGCTTGAGTTTGCCCGGCGGATATTCGAACACCGCCCCGGAGCCATCCGAATTAAAGTTGCTCACGTAGAGCGTGCCGTCGTTGCCGACGGCGGGCGTTAGCGGATTCGTGAGATCTTGGGAATACGTACGGCTCGGTTTCGTTGCGCCGGGCGGATACACGACGACCGTGGCGTTGTTGACGTTGGCAACGTACAGATTTCCGGCCGCGTCCACCGCTTCGCCGTTCGGCCCAGACACGCCGTCACTGAGCTGACCGACCAGCTGATGGGGCGCGTTCGCCTGGTAGATCTGGATGAGGTCTTGCCGGCCCGTAGACACGAAGAGCAGCGCAGCGCTCTTCTTCGCAACGGGGATCGTTGAACGTGTGATGCCGGCACCCGTGGGCAGCGGCGAACCCGAGCATCCTACGACGCAGCAGACAAGCACGCTCGCGCCCATCGCGTTATAAGAATGAAGTCGCTTGCCCATCCGCCGGCAGTTCTGCGTACTTAGAAAGATTCTTTCGAGCTTCCTCGGCTTGCGCGTCAGTTAGGCGCAGGAACACGCGTCGTTTCGGCCGGGCCTTGGTATTCGATCGTACCATCCGTTTGAATAAGGTAGAGTTGACCGCGGGCATTGACGTATTCCGGAACGCGCGGCTTGCGAGACAGCACCAGGAAGACGTCGGAATCTTGCGGATGAGGATCGATCACCTCGCGCATCCAGACAGAAACAAGATGCGCACCGGGGCGCGGATAGGTAAACGAAGTCCTTGTAAGCATGTTTCTATGCATACGATGCGCCTCCACGATCTGCGCGCCGTCGGCGGAAATCGTAAAGCGTTCATCGCCGCCGGCCGGCCCAGTCGTGTCGTCGCTGTGAGCCGGATACAAGTAAACGTACAACGTTCCGTCGCCGCGGGGTAGAACCGCCACGTTGTAGTGATAACCCGGGGCGAAACTGAATGCCGCTTCAGCCGTTCGGATCGCGTGCGCCGCGGCTACGAGGAATCCGGTGTCGTTTCGGGGTGGAGTCAAGCGTCCCGCCGTGAAATGCACGCCGTCAGCGCTTTGCGCCTCCAAAACGGTGATAAACGCCTTTCCGGTCGAATCGAGGGCACCGAAATCCACCACCCAGCCGGGTGACGTGCGGAACGCGATATAGAAGCCGAGGCCGCCCGTATCGTTGCCGGCAACTGCGCGCGCGGCATCCGTGCCATGCCATGCGGCCTGATCGTAGTCGTAAAGCGCGCGGCCGCGTTCCGTAATGGTGGCCAGCTCTTGCGCGCTTGCCGGCGGCTCCAGCGGCGCCGGCGACGGGACCTGCGCGATCGCAAGTAGCGGCAGAAGCGCGAGAACGGCAAAGGCGACGATTTTCATTATCGGTGCATCGTGGTATTCAACTCCGGCTCAGTTTTATGCTGCGCAGTTGCGTGAATGCCAAAAACGCCGAAATCCACGCCAGTGCTGCGGCAACGAACATCGCGTGCCGGAAACCCGACAAGAACGAGTCCCTCGCTAGGCGTCGGACCGTCGGGCGTAACGGCGGTGCGATTCCACGCTCCGACATGCGCCCGCTCAGGAGGGACTGCCCTTCGAGCGCGCGTCGTACGGTTGTGGGAAGAGTGTGGTCGGCTCGGCGCACGGCGTTCTGTGCCGATGCGACGATCACGATGCCCAGGATCGCGATCGCCAGAACGCCCGCCACGCGCGAGATCGCGTTGTTCACGCCTGAGGCAGTTCCCGCGTGTTCCGATGGTGCCGAGTTCATCACGGTCGTGGTCAGCGGCGCGACGAATGTGGACGTCCCGATTCCGAAGAGCACTACGGCAGGAAAGAACGTGGTCCAATAACTGCCGCCGACACCCGTTAGCGCGAACGCCACGAACCCGCAGCCTGCGATAAAGGCACCCACGGTGAGGGGGATGCGGGCGCCGACGCGCGCTACCAAACCCCCCGCCCAGCGCGACGAGGCGAACATCAGAGCGATCATCGGCAGCAGTGCCGCCCCGGCGCCAAACGGGGTGTAGTGCTGCACGTTGATCAGGTTGAACGGAATGTAGAAGAGCGCGCCTCCGAGCCCGGCGTAGAGCAGCAGCGTGTAGAGATTGGCAACCGCAAAGTCCTTGGACTTGAATATGGCGAGCGGCACCATCGCGTTCGCGCTGCGGCGCTCAACGAGTAGGAAAATCGCCGCAAGCGCGAGCCCGATCGCCAATGCGAGATAGGCGGAGGAACTTGGCGGCGGCTGTAGGCCGATCAGGCCATAGGTCAGGGCGCCGAGCGCTGCGGTGGCCAGCGCGGCGCCGGTCCAGTCGAGGCGTGCCGGCAGTCCTGCGTCGCGGCTTTCCGGCACGTGACGCAGCGCGATGAGCACGACCGCGATGGCGACCGGGACGTTGATGAAAAAGATGAGACGCCATGAGAGAGATTGCACGAACCAGCCGCCCAGCAAGGGCCCGACCGCCATCGTTGCGGCGAGGAATCCAGACCACGTTCCAATGGCCGCGCCGCGACGGCGTTCGTCGAAGGACGCCGTGATGAGAGCGAGGCTTTCGGGAACGAGCAGCGCACCGCCGATCCCTTGAATGCAACGCACCGCGATCAGCTGCGCGCTGGTCTGCGCGAGTCCACACGCGAGCGACGCCGCCGCAAAGATGCTGACGCCGACCACGAACATTCTTCGGCGTCCCAGATGGTCGCCCAGCGACCCACCGACGAGAATCAGCGCAGAAAGAAAGAGCGCGTAGCCTTCGACGTTCCATTGAAAGGCCGCGGCGCTTGCGTGCAGCTCACGTTGCAAGACCGGGAGCGCGACGTTGACCGCCGTGCCGTCGATCCCGGGCATCGCGGAGCCCAGGATCGCCGCCGCGAGAACCCACGTGCCCTGGCTTAACGCCCCAGGGGCCGCGGGCGTCCGGTGGATGGGTCGATCGTCGCAAGGTAATCGGACCAGCACGCTGGAGGCCCCGAGTTCTGCAAGAGTAGGGGTGCCCCCCATGTCGTAATCGCGGTTAGGCTAACACGCGTTACGGCGACCACTAGTGGTCGCCGTAGCCGCGTCTAGGCAGTGTGGCGACGATCGCCGGGTGGGCCTTGATTTGACGTAAGCGCCGAGTTCAACGCGACGCGCGAGGAAACGCCGAGTTTGCGATAGACGGACGAAAGATGTTTCTCCACCGTCTTGAGCGAGATCGAAAGCGTGTGCGCGATTTCGTGGTTGGACTTGCCCTTCGCAGCGAGTAGCGCAATTTCGCGCTCACGTTCCGAGATGATGCCGGCGCCCTTGCCCTCGAGGCGACGGATTTCGTGAATGGCACCGCACCGTCGATAGATAGCATAGCCGCCCGCCTCGTCGCCCAAAATTTCGAGCGCTTGCGCCTCTAACAGCGGAGCTCCTAGGCGACGGAAGCCGTCGGCAGCGCGGCGAGCAGCACGGGCCGCGTCTTCATCGCGGCCCTCGCCGCGAAGTTCCATGGCGGCGAAAAGGGGCAGCGCCGCGCGTTCGAGCGTGTCGTCGCGGCCCTCCGCTGCACGTGTCAGATGTGCCCGGGCGCGTGTTCGGTCCTCGGCGGTCCCGTAGCGCCCAACCGCGAGCAGCGTCAATGCACTGCCGCGCAGCACCTCGCAGTCCGGAATCAATCGGTGAAGGAGCATCGCAGCTTCGGCGGCGCGTCCCTGGCGCGCGAGCACTTCGGCGAAGCCCGCGCCGCATTCGGGCTCGAGGCGGATAGACGTCAAATCGACCTCGCCGAACCATCGATCGATCAACTCTTCGTCGTCAAGATAGGCGCCGATCAACAAGGCCCATCCGGCCGCCAAAGTCGCGTTGACGCGATGTTCCGACGAGCCGGAAACCAAGTTGATCGCGGAACGGGCGTGGTGGAGCTCGCCGCGCAGAAGATGATAGAACGCCGCGAGGCCGTGGCAGCTCTCCTCGCCTGACGCATCGCGAGAATCGCGCGAGACGCGCAGCCCGAGGTCCAGATGCTCCAGTGCCTCCTCGTGGCGCCCGAAGGAAAGATAACACGTCGTGCCGTTGACGTGGGATGCAAGAATCAATCGCGACGACTGTGTCGCTTGCGCGGCAGCAAGCCACGCCGCATGTTCTTTGCGGAAACCTTCGAGGTCGGCCACGGTCATGGCATTCCAAGCTGCAACGTTATGAAAACGCGTCTTGATCTCCGGAATGGCCAATGCGCGCTCATCGATTCGGGCCAAGTGCTCCGCGGAGCGCGTCGGAAAACCGAACGTCGCGGCTAGCCATGCCAGTCCGAGATGCGTCCGGCTGTAAGCCAAATACTGATCGGGATGGAGCCGTTCGAGCATTTTTTCCAAGGGCGCCGTTGGCTCCGGTAATCCGGCATGATAGGCGATGATGGCCGCTTGCGTTAGACAGTGGGCTTCGCGCTCGACGTCGCCCGCCTCTCGATACGATTCGCCCGCCGCCAAGAGCGATACGCCGGCATCTTGCTGTAGCGTCAGGGCGACCTGGCGTTCCCCGATCTTTTCGAGAATGTTTGCGCGGAGCATCGGCCCGAGATCCGGCGCATCCAACGCCCGCCGGTAAAACGCAATGGCATCTTCATGGGCGTGAATGGCCGTTGCGGCGTCGCCTGCCGCTTCGTTGTAGCGGGCGGCACGCCGCGCATCGCCCGCGGCCCACCAATGATATGCAAGCGCTTCCACGAAGCGCTTTTCAGCCGGTTCATGCTCGAGCGCGAGCGCGATCGCTCGGTGGCGCGGCTGTACTTCGGCGTTTAAATACGTCTCGTACAGCGCTTGCCGCGTCAGGGCGTGGCGAAAGCGAAAGACGCCGGCCGCCGGCTCTTCGATAAACTGTAAGTCGCGCGCGCGCCGCAGCGCTTCAAGAATGTTCTCGCGAGAAGCGTCCAAGGTCGCCGAAAGCAGTTCGATGTTGAAGGTGCGGCCGATCACCGCCGCCTGCGTGATGACGCGGCGGTCGTCTTTGGAAAGGCGCTGCAGCCGCTCAAGCAGCATTGCGCGCAGCGTCGTGGGCAGCTCGGTGTCGAGGGCCGATTCCCCCGCGACTCGCCGCCGCTCGACGGCACTCTTGAGCAACTCCTCGGTGAAGAACGGGTTGCCTTCGCCCGAAACTACGATGGAACGGGAATCGCGTTCGCTCAACGCGATGCCGGAGAGCGCTTCATCTATGAAGGTGCGCAGCTCCAGGCCTCGCAGCGGCGCGAGGTCGATGCGGCCCGCGCCCGCCTTGCGCGTGATTTTTCCGAGTGTCGCCAGCGTGGCGTGCTCGGCGGGAAGCTCGTCGGTTCTCAGCGACACGAGCAACAGCACGCGGATTCGCTCTAACCGCTCCGCGAAATACGCGAGAAACTCGAGCGTTGCGACGTCGGCCCAATGTACGTCCTCGATTGCGACGACCAGACCCGTGCGTGTCGCAACGGCGGCGAAGCGATTCGCGATCGCTTCGAACTGTTCTTCGCGCGTTGCAGCGGCGGCGAGATCGAAGGGCTTGCGCTCGATCTGGAACAGCGCCTCGAGGATCGGCCCCAGCGGACGGGCGCCGAACTCGAGGCAGTTGCCGCGACCGACGCGCCAGCGCGAATAGGCTAGGGAGTTACAGAACTCCGCGATCAGGCGAGACTTCCCGATCCCGGCATCGCCCGAAACAAAAATCAGCGCACCGCGTGAGGATGCGACGTCGAGGCGCCGTTGTCGCAGATACGCGAGTTCCTCGTGCCGGCCGACAAATGACCGGCAGAGAACCGGGCGGGCAATCACCGGCGTCTCAGTTCGGCTCCTCTCATCGCGGGCCTCGCCTGACGGCGTCCCATCCTAAAACGCCTGCTTGCTGACGGGCCGAAA
>JAFAQW010000259.1 GCA_019245995.1 Vulcanimicrobiota bacterium
CGGAGGAAGAACTGATCGCGCGCATCGCGGCGATTTTGCGCCGAAGCGATCGCCCGGTCGTCGGAGTCGTGGAGGCTGGGCGCTTGCGCATCGATCTCGCGGCTCGATCGGTGCACTACGACGGCACGCCGGTTACGCTCGGTGCGACCGAGTTCAGAGTCATCGAGTACTTGGCGCGCAACGTGGGATTGGCACTGTCGCGGGAACAGATCGTCGCGCGCGTTTGGGATTACGACTTCGACGGCTCCAACAACATCGTGGACGTTTACGTTAGTCAGCTGAGGCGTAAATTGAAGGTGCTCGGGGCGCCAAACGTGATTGAAACCGTGTGGGGCATCGGATACCGCCTACGTCCCTAACGCTGCGCGCGGCGGCGTACTATCTCGCAGTTTTCGTTTGCGTTTTGGCCGCGCTCAGCGCGGGCGCCTACTTCTTCATGCTGCGCGAGTATTCGTCGCTGCTGGCGCCGGCGCTGAGCACCCCCGAAGGCCGCAGTGCGCTCGCGGCGGCGATGCGACACGTCGTTCTCGCTATTCTTGCGATCGATGCGCCGTTGGTTATCGTCGTCGCGATCGCGGCATATCTCTTGGCACGGGCAACAATCGCGCCGCTTCAGGCGGCGCGCGAACGGGAGCGCGTCTTCGCCGCGGATGCGGCGCACGAGTTGCGTTCGCCCTTGACGGCGATCGCCGCAATCGCGCAGGCCGCGCGGCCGGGCGCCTCCCCCGAGAGCGCCAAAGCGTTCGAGGCGATCGCGCGCAGCGCGTTTCACGCCTCCGACGTGGTCGGCGATCTGTTAACGCTGGCGCGGAGCCCCGCGCGGCGCGTGTTGCAGTGCGAGCCGGTCGACCTTGCGGCAGTCGTCGCGGCGGCCGTCGCGGACGTCGAGCCCATCGCAGTCGAACGAAAGATTCGCATCGACAGCGCCGCACAGAGCGCGATCGTCGACGGCGACGAACGCCGCTTGCGCGAGCTCGCGCGCAACGTGCTCGACAACGCGATACGCCATGCGCGCGCGGTGGTGACGATCGCGACACGCTGCGACGGCGCGGCCTGCGAGTTGGTCGTGGATGACGACGGCGAGGGCATCGCCCCCGAGCAGCGCGAGCTCGTCTTTGAACGCTTTTACCGCCGGAACGACGACGCGTCGGGTACGGGCCTGGGGCTTGCCATCGTGCGATGGATCGCGCGGGCGCACGAGGGCAGCGTCAGCATCGGCGAGGCGCCCGGCGGCGGCGCTCGCTTTGTCACGGTGATCCCCGCGTACCGCGCGTAATCGTCACAGCATCTTCCGAGGTTTTCTCGACCGGGGCGGATACGGCTGCGCCGGGGAGTAAGTGACGAGGCGATGCCGTTCGATTCACTTGGCGCCTTCGTGCGGGCGTTGCGCAAAGCGGGCGAGCTGCAGACGATCAAGGCGCCCGTGGACCCGCGACTCGAGATCGCCGAGATCACGAACCGCGTGGTCAAGGGCGGCGGACCGGCGCTGCTCTTTACGAACGTTCGCGGCTCGGAATTTCCCGTGTTGACCAACCAGTTCGGCTCCGAGCGGCGCATGGCCATGGCGCTGGGCGCGACATCCTTGGGCGCCGTCGAGCAGCGAGTCCGCGATTTGATCGACGTCTCACCGCCGGCCGGATCGTTCGCCGAAAAATTATGGGGCGCCATTCGCTTAACGCGCTTCGCCAGCGCCATCCCCAAGATGGCGCGCGCCGGCAGCGCGCAAGAGGTCGTGCTTTCTCAGCCCGACCTGCGCATGCTTCCGGTGCTGACGACGTGGCCGCTTGACGCCGCTCCCTTCATAACGCTGCCAATCGTCATCACCAAAGACCCCCGAACCGGCCGTCTGAACGCCGGCATCTATCGCATGCAGGTGTACGACGAGAACGAAACGGCAATGCACTGGCAGCGCCACAAGCACGGTCGCGCGCATGCGGACGCGTGGGGAGACCGAGTACCGGTCGCCGTCGCTATCGGCACCGATCCCGCGCTCGCCTACGCCGCGACGGCGCCGCTTCCCCCTCTGCTCGATGAGTTCGCTTTCGCAGGCCTGTTGCGGGGGAAGCCGGTGGAGCTCGTGACCGCCAGAACGGTCGATCTTCCGGTTCCCGCCCACGCCGAGTTCGTGCTGGAAGGCTACGTCGATAACGCCGATCTACGCACCGAGGGACCGTTCGGGGACCACACGGGCGTGTACAGTTTGGCCGATCGCTATCCCGTCTTTCACGTGACGTGCATGACGCACCGGCGCGATGCGATCTATCCGGCGACCGTCGTCGGCAAGCCGCCGATGGAAGATGCCTGGCTCGGAAAGGCGACGGAACGAATCTTTTTGCCGCTGTTGCAGGCGCTGTTGCCGGAGGTCGTCGACATGAACCTTCCGGTCGAAGGCGGCTTTCACAATCTGGCGATCGTCACCGTTCGGAAGAAGTATCCCGGACACGCCAAGAAGGTGATGAATGCACTCTGGGGTCTGGGACACATGATGATGCTCACCCGGGTGCTGATCGTGGTCGACGCGGACGTCGACGTGCAATCGCCACGCGAAGTGGCATGGTTCGTTTTGAACAATCTCGCGCCCGACCGCGACGTCGTCACCATGCCCGGCCCCGTCGACGATCTCGACCACGGCTCGTACAGCGTTGCCTACGGAGTGAAGATCGGAATCGATGCGACGCGCAAAGACGCATCCGAAGGTTACACCCGCCAATGGCCGCCGGAAATGATTATGGACGACGCCACGCGCACGCTCGTGACGGATCGCTGGCGCGAATACGGCCTAGAAAAATTGCAACGCCGGCTCGTGCCGAATGCATGGTCGGGACAAGGGACTGAGGCCTTCGAACGTCTGCTGCGGGATCCCGACAGACGGTGAGCGCGCTGCGCGTCTTTTTTCGCGAGATCCGGATCGAGCACACGCTCTTTGCGCTGCCCTTCGCCTACGTCGGGGCGATTTTGGCGGCGCGCGGCATTCCATCACTTCAGTCACTCGGATGGATCACCGTCGCTGTGCTCGGCGCGCGCACGGCAGCTATGGCGGCAAACCGCTATTTCGACCGCGAGATCGACGCACGAAATCCGCGGACCGCGCGCCGCGCGGTGGCCAGCGGAGCTCTCGCGCCGAGCACGATGGTATGGGCGACCGCGGCGGGTTTGGCACTGCTGACCGTAGCGGCGCTGCGCCTCAATCCGCTCTGCTTCGAGCTGATGCCCATCGCGGTCGTGCTTTTGTTACTGTACCCCCTCTGCAAACGCTTTACGTGGACCGGCCACTTCGTTTTAGGAGCGGTGGACGGTCTCGCACCGCTGGGGGCCTACGTTGCCGTCGCCGGTACGATCACGCTGCCCGCCCTGTTGCTCTTCGTCGCCGTCACGCTCTGGGTTGCCGGCTTTGACATCATCTACGCGCTGATGGACCTCGGCGTTGACCGCGAACAAGGAATCCGTTCCCTTCCGGCGCGCTTCGGTGAGGCCAGCGGGCGGACGTTGCCGTTTGCGCTCCATCTCGCGATGCTGCTGCTGTTGGCAGGCGCGGGGAGGTTGGCGGATGCCGGCAGCATTTACTATCTCGGCATCGCCGCCGTCGCTTGCCTGATTTTGTACGAGCGCCACCTCTTTCGCACTGGAGCGAATCTCTTCGTCATCAACGAGCGAGTGTTTATCTCGAACATGATCTTTTCGGTCTTCTTTTTGATTACCACCGCCGGGGGCTACCGATGAAACGCCGGCATTTCATTGAGGCGGCGGCCGCCGCCGTCGCGTTCGGGGGACGCGCCGTTCCGGCACGGCCGCAGACGCTTCCGCCGCCGATCGGATCGCCGCCGCAGTTCTTGCCGCAGCTCACCATCGCCGTCAACGTGACGCTGTCGGGTGAGCTGCAAAAGTACGGCAACGAAATCGTCAAGGGCGTGACGGCGGCGGTGGACGAGACGAATCGTTTCAACGCGCCGATCGGTCACGTCTGGGGCGTCCGTCCGCTGGACGACCGCAACGATGCGGGGCTCGCGGCATCCAACGCCAACGTCGCTGCCGGCGACTCGACCGTCATCGCCGTCGTCGGTAATCTGACGGCAGCAATGACGCTCGCGGCATTGCGCCGGTATGCAAACATGGGATTTCCGCTCGTCGTGCCGACCGTCACCGCGGATGCCGTGACGCAACGGGGTTTCCACAACGTCTACCGCTTGCCGGCCAAAGACAGCACGGCCGGCCGGCTCTTCGCCGGCTCTGCGCTCGAAGGAAAGCGCGGGGTGCCCGCCATTGCCGTCGCCTTCGACGGGGATTACGGCTACGAGGTCGCGCAGGGCTTCGCGGCGCAAGCGAAGCGCGACGGCCATCCTACCGACGTGTTGCTCTTCCCGCTCGATTCCACCGCGCCGGCGGCGGCGGCGCGCACGGTGCTCGACCGTTCCCCGGGTTATGTGTTTTTGGCGGGAAAAACCACCCAGCTGGGACCCGTCGCGGCTGCGCTGCGCGTCGCCGGATATCGTGGCGACTTCGGCGCGAGCGACGGCTTTTACAACACGGAAACGATCGAAAAATTTGCCGGCGTTCTCGACGGCGCATACGTGGCGTCGCCTCTTCCGCCCCTCAATCGCGTCGCCGGCGCCGTGCAACTCGTCACCGATTTTCAGCGCGAAGTGAGCCAGGTCACGGCCTTTTCGGCCTACGCTTACGCCGCCGCGCAGCTCATCATCCTTGCGTCGCAGCGGGCGAACGCGAGCACGCGCACCACGCTGTTGCGCACGTTGCAAGAGGGTGGGAACTATACGACGATCGTCGGCCAGTTCGGCTTCAATATCAGCGGCGACCCGCTGATTCCAGACATCTACCTCTACGTCGCGCGCAAAGAGGGCTTCAAGTACGACCGTCCCGCGGTCCGCACCGGCTTCGTCTTGTAGCCGACCTTGCGCGCGGCGAGTGCCGGGAAAAGCGGGTCATTTCGTCCGCGCGCTCAGCGGACGTATTCGTCCTCAGGGATCACGCGAAGCCGGTGCGGCGGGCGCACTCTTTGTTTTTGACCGTCGTCGTCGGACTCTTCGAGCGCCAGCACGAATCGCAGGCGCCAGGAGCCCAGTGAGACCGTAAAGTTCGTTCCAAGGATTTCCACGATTACGCCTCCATGCGCTGCCATTTGGCGATGGCCAGCGCGCAATAAATTACGAACAGCAACACGACCACGCCGATCCGCGGCAGAAACGTGGGATCCGACGAGCCGAAGGCCAGAGAGTCCGGGCCGCTCGGGATCGTTACGTAGCTCATCGGATTGAGCCGCGAGAGCGCCCAGGCCACGTCGTGGATGAAGAGTCCCACCGCGTTGTGCGGATGAATGGCCGCGAGGATTCCGACAAGGATCGCGACAGGCCACGCAAAGCCGAGCACGGCGCCGAAGGCGCGGTGTATCCAGGTCGTCGCCGCGCAAACCAGCGCATACCAGCCGAGGGGGCACGCAATGCCCATAGCGATCGCGCGCCCATTGATGCCGCTGAAATCGAGCCGCGGCGATTCGAATAGCAGCTGACAAACGTACAAGGCGAGAACCGTCATCAGCGACGCCGCGATGATTCCGGCCACGTCGACGCAAATCGCGCCCAGCGCGTAACG
>JAFAQW010000145.1 GCA_019245995.1 Vulcanimicrobiota bacterium
TACTATTGGAATTTGCGGACGCGCGACGGGATTGGCAAGAGCATGGAGTACTTCGCCCGCGTGATCGATGCGGATCCGCGCGACGCGCGCGGATATGCGGCGCTCGCTTCTGCCAACGCGATGATGGCCGATTACGGCTACGGCGTCGCCGGACCAAAAGCGTACGCACAGCGCGCGCAGGCCTATGCGCGCAAGGCCCTGACGCTCGATGCAAACTGTGGCGAGGCGTACGCCGTATTGGGCGTGTTGAAGGAAGAGAAAGGCAGTACCAAGACGCCGCAGCTCGACCACGCGCTTTCGGACCTTCGCCGCGCCGTTGCCCTCGATCCGGCGAGCGGGCCCGCCCACGAGTGGTACGGCGTCGCACTGTTGCAAAAGGGCGACGTCGATGCGGCGTATCGTGAACTGAGCACGGCGGCGCAACTCGATCCTCTCTCGGTCGCCACCACGTCCTGGCTCGGCTCGGCGGCGTATCTGGCGGGACATTACGCGGATGCGCTCGCCTACGCGCGGGAGGCGTTGGATCTATCGCCGCAGCGCCACGATGCATACGAAGTGCTGGGCATGGCGTACGAGGCGCTCGGAGACCAGGAACACGCGATTGGGGCGTTCGAGCAACTGGCGCGCGCGTGCCCCAAATGCCGCCCGCAGGCGGCGGCGCTGCTCGCGCCCCTTGAAGCGCGCGCGCACCGGATCGCCGCGGCGCAGGCCGAAGTCGAGCTGGCGCGCACGCACCCGGCCGAGGTCGCGCCCGAGGACTTGGCGGTCGCCTTCGCCTCGATCGGGCGGCACGCTACGGCGCTTGCCTGGCTGCGGCGCTCGCGCGGCGCCTACGCAGCCACTGAGATCGCGAACGATCCCCGCTTCGCCGGCCTGCGCCGGTCGGCGGGCATCGCGATGCAGAAACCCGCGTAAAAAATCCCGAGCGGGCCCTTGACGAGGCCTGTCCTGTTATGCTATTGTACTAGCGTACTAGTAAAACAGTAGACTGGTACAGCTCGAAAGGAGCCCCCAATCGTGATTCAGACGCAAAATCTTCCTTGGACCGAGATCTCCCGCGAGACGCGCACTCCCGTCCGGTTGCCGGATCGGCGATCGTCGGAACTCTTCCCTGGTTGGGGACCGAAGTTCTAGGAGCAGCGAATGCCGGCCGTTCTCACGGTCGATCCACGCAGCGGCGTGCCGATCTACCTCCAGATTATCGAGCAAATCAAGCGCTCTGTAGCGCTGGGGGTGCTACAGAACGGCGAGCAGCTGCCCACCGTCAAGCAACTGGCGATCGATCTGACGGTGAACCCGAATACCGTCGCTCGCGCGTACCGCGAGTTGGAGCGCGAACGCGTCATCGAAACGGCGCCTGGGCGTGGCTCCTTCGTTCGTCCCGACGGCGTTGCGGAGTCGCCCCGCGTGGCCGCCGACATCGGCCGCGACGCGTTAACCGCGGCGTTGCGCGAAGCGAAGGCCGTCGGGCTCAGCCGCGACAAGGTGCGTGAACTCTTCGAGGACGCCCTGAAGCGTTGGTTTCCAACGGAGATCAAATGAGTAGGATTACAATTTCGAATTTGCACAAGCGCTACGGCAACGTCGCCGCAGTAGATGGGGTGACGCTCGAGATCCCGGCGGCGAGCGTGTTCGGCATCCTGGGTCCGAACGGCGCAGGCAAAACGACGATCTTCAAATGCATGCTCGGCCTCGCGCGTCCGAGCGCGGGCAGCATCGCATACGACGGGATCACGCTTGGTCCGTCCGCGTTCGAGCGCATCGGCTACGTTCCGGAGCGCAGCGTGTTGTACGACTGGATGACGGTTGCCGAGCACGTCGAGATGAATCGGCGCGCTTTTGCCGCCTTCGACGCGGGCCGAGCCCGGACGCTGCTCGCCCAGTTCAACGTCGACCCGCGCAAACGCGTGCGCACGCTCTCGAAAGGCATGCGAACCGCCGCCATGGTTGCGGTTGCCTTCGCGCGCAATGCCGACGTGCTCGTTCTGGACGAGCCCACGAGCGGGCTGGACCCGGTCAACCAGCGCCACGTGCTGAGCCTCATGATCAACGAGGCGGCCAAGGGCAACTCCGTGATCTTTTCATCGCACCAAATCGGACAAGTGGAACGCGCTGCAGAGCGTATCGCGATCATCGACAACGGCCGCCTGGTCCTCGACGGCCTCGTGGACGATCTGAAGGCGGATCGCAAGATCGTCGAAGGCATCTTTCCCGATACGGAATTCCGATTGGACGGAATCGTGGACGACGCGCACGTAGCACGCGCTGACCGTATTCAACGCGTCGTCCGATTGCTCGTGACGGGCGAAGCGGACGCAATTGCCGCACGGCTGGGCGGCAGCGGAGCGGCGGCGGTACGGGTACTCGATCTGAACTTGGAAGACATCTTCCTCTACGCGGTCTCGCCGGCGACCGAGACCACGGACGCGATCGCAAAGGAAACGGTTTGATGAACTACGTTGAATGGCTGCGCGTGCGCAACCTGTTGCGAATCGTCGCGATTATTTTGGTCGCGCTGCTGGCGCTCGCCGTCGTGCTACGCATCTCGCTTGCACGCTATACGACTCCGCAACACTGGGTGAGCCAGTACGAAATGCACCCTGGCGTGAAGACGACCCACCTCACGCTCCCCGACGGCACGAAGCGAACCGTCCTCGACGACCCTGCGGGGAGAACGCATCTGGTGATGGACGATCGCGGCTATTCGGGTGTCCACATCGTCGTCACAGAGCCTTCAAAGCGGGTGCATCAGGAGACCGACCGGTTCAACGTCGGCAGCATCAGCGTTTTCGAATCGAAGAACGGAACGGTCACGACCACGGTCATCGATACGAACGGCGCGGTGCCGATGATCTATTACATGGCGTTAGCGGATATCGTCGCTCTTATCGTCGCGACGATG
>JAFAQW010000016.1 GCA_019245995.1 Vulcanimicrobiota bacterium
ATCGGGAACACTGCGGTCACCTCTTCACCCGGTGGCAACGTTAGCAGGTTCACGAGCGCGGTGCCGCGCGCTTGGCGCGTCGTGTCGGGAATTTCGTAACCTCGAAGGCGATAGACGCGACCCTTGTTCGTAAAGAAGAGCACGTGGTCGTGCGTCTTGGTCACGAAGAAGTTACTCACCACGTCTTCGCGCTTCAGGTTGGCGATGCCGATCACGCCGCGGCCGCCGCGGTTCTGCGTGCGGAACGTGTCGACCGAGACGCGCTTGATGTACCCGCCTACGGTGTAGGTCACGACGACGTCGATGTTGGGCGTAATCTGTTCGATCGAAATCTCGTCTTCGGCGGCTTCGATGCCCGTGCGGCGCTCGTCGGCGAAACGCTTCTTCAGATCCGCGGCTTCAGACTTCACGATCTGCGCGATGCGCCGAGGGCTGCGGAGAATGTCTTGGAGCTCGGCGATCGTCTTGATCAGCTCCGCATATTCGTCCTCGATCTTCTTGCGCTCAAGCCCGACCAGCGTGCGAAGCCGCATGTCCACGATCGCTTGCGCCTGGACCTCGCTCAACTCGAAGCGCTCCGAGAGGCGCTGCTTGGCTTCCTCCGTCGTCTGGCTGCCGCGGACGATCTCGATGACTTCATCGATGTTGTCCAGCGCGATCCGGTAGCCTTCGAGCAGGTGCGCGCGCTCTTCGGCTTTGCGCAGATCGAAGCGCGTGCGCCGCGTGACGACGTCTTTGCGGTGTGCGATGAAATGCTCGATCAACTGCTTGAGCGTCAGCACTTGCGGTTCCAGGGCAACCGCACCGTCCTGCCGGCGCGCAGATTGTCCCGAGGTCGTCGATGGGACGGGCACCAACGCGAGCATGTTGAAGCCGAAGCTCGCCTGCAGGGGCGTATGCTTGAAGAGCTGGTTCAGGACGATCTTCGGCGTGGCGTTGCGCTGCAGCTCGATCACCACGCGCATGCCCTTGCGATTCGACTCATCGTCCATGCGCGAGATGCCGACGATGCGCTTCTCGGCGTACGCCTCGGAAATCGCCTCGATGATGCGCCCCTTATAAACCTGGTACGGAATCTCAGTAATGACGATCTTGTGCTTCCCGCGCTCTTCGACGATCTCGGCCTTGCCGCGGATGGTAATCGAGCCGCGGCCCGTCTTGTAGGCTTCGCGGATCGCCTCCCGTCCCAGAATCGTTCCGCCGGTCGGAAAGTCGGGGCCGGTCACGATATCGCAGAGGTCGTCCGCCGTGACGTTCGGATCGTCGATCACCGCGGCGATCGCGTCGCAAATTTCGCCCAGGTTGTGTGGCGGAATGTTGGTGGCCATGCCGACCGCGATGCCGCTCGAGCCGTTGATCAAGAGCTGGGGCAGGCGTCCCGGCAGAACGCTCGGCTCGATCCCCTGATTGTCGAAATTGGCGACGAACGGAACCGTCTCTTTATCGATGTCCGCCAGGACGTCGAGGGCCGTTCGCGCCAGCCGGGCTTCGGTGTAACGGTAGGCGGCCGGCGGGTCCGGGTCGATCGAGCCGAAGTTGCCGTGTCCGTCCACGAGCGGGTAGCGCAGCGTGAAGTCTTGCGCCATGCGCACCAGGGCGTCGTAGACCGAGCCGTCGCCGTGAGGATGGAAGCTCTTTAAGACTTCGCCGATGATGCCAGCGCATTTGCGATGCTGCTTTCCGGGGTCGAACCCCATCTCGCGCATCGCGTACAAAATGCGCCGCTGGACCGGCTTGAGACCGTCGCGCACGTCGGGAAGGGCGCGGGACGCAATGACCGACATTGCGTAGGAGAGATAGCTCTCCCGCATTTCGTCTTCGACGTTGACCTGTGCGACGATATCGTTGTTCAATACTTACCTATTTCTTATGACCGCAAAAAGCGCGCAACCGTTGCGCAAACGACTCGCGACGCCGTCCGATTTCAGAGCCTTTGCGGCCGAATTCGCGCGGCGGCTGCGGCCCGGCGACGTGGTCGCATTGTCCGGAGCCCTAGGGTCCGGCAAGACGACCTTCGTCGATGCAGTCGTCCGCTCACTTCACCAGACGGAAGAGACCTCCAGCCCCACCTTCACCTTTTGGCACCGCTACGCGGGCGATCCGCCGATCGACCATCTCGATTTCTTTCGAGTAGAACATTCCGACGAAATCGCGGAACTTGGGCTCGAAGAGGCCTTTGACGGCCGTTCGATCGTCCTCGTGGAGTGGTGGCGCAATGCCGCGTCCATTCTTCCGCCGCATCGATACGAAATCGAGATCGAAGGCTGCGGAGAAGAAGCACGCACCGTTACGGTTCGCCGGATTCGATGAACGTTCTTGCTCTCGACGGCGCGTTGGCCGGTTTTTCCGCCGCGGTGGCGCGCGGCGAAAAAATAGCGGCCTGCAAACAGGTGCCTGCGACCCACGCTCTGGAGTGCGGCCTGGGCGTGCTGCAGTGCGTCCTCGACGAGGCCCGACTCGAAGCCGCGCGCATCGACATGCTCGCCGTCGGCTGCGGCCCCGGACGCTTTACCGGACTGCGCATTGCGATCGCTTACGCGAAAGAGCTCGCGGCGGCGTGGCGAGTGCCGCTGACCGCTATTTCGTCGTTTGACTTGCTCGAGTTCGGACGAACGTTCGAACGCGTCTTGACGATCGTTACCGGACGCCCCGGCGTTATTTCGGCGCGGTACCGCCGCGGGGACGAGATGCGCCGAGCCTCCGGTCGAATTGCCGACGTGCTTGACGCGTTGCTCGACAATATCCCGGCGACCCCTCTGCCGGTCCTTGGGGCGGCGGAGGACGTGTTGGCGGCGCTCGCCGAACGCGGGATGACCGTGCAGAACGTCGAGCCCGCCGTTACGCCCGCAGCCGCCGCTGCGGCGCTGGCCGCACCATCGCGAACGCCGGCGCGAAGCGTGCACGAAGTGAGTGCCGACTACGGTGAGTTGCCTGCAGTCACGGTCCGTAAGCGCTAGCGCGCCGGAGCGCCTCGCCATCGAGCGCATGGCGCCCGACGACATCTCAGCGGTCGCGCAAATCGAACGGGCGTCCTTCGCCACGGTCTGGCCGACCAATGCGTTCTACAACGAGCTGCGCACGAACAAGCTGGCCCACTACTTCGTCGGCCGCCTCGGCAGCCGCGTGGTGGCATATGGCGGCATTTGGGTAATCCTCGAAGACTCGCACGTGACTACGCTGGCCGTGGATCCGCGATACCGCGGCCGGCGTTTCGGCGAAGCGGTCCTGCTACGACTGATCGACGAGGCAATCGAACGCGGGGCGGCGTGGATCACGCTGGAGGTTCGCGAAAGCAATGCGGTGGCGCAGCAGCTTTATCGCAAGTACGGATTCACGACCGTCACGATGCGCACGGGATACTATAGCGACGACAACGAAAGCGCGCTGATCATGTGGGCCGGCAGTCTCAAAAGCGAGCTGTACCGCAATCGACTGCGCGTGCTGAGAGAGCGATTCGAAACGGCGTAACGGCGGCGGCGCCGCTGACCTTCACCGACATGGCGCGCCGGGTTCGCGCGCACCTCGGCCAAGAACGCCGCTACGCCCACAGCGTCCGCGTCGCGCGCTGCGCCGACGTCTTGGCGCAACGCCACGGTTCCAGCCGAGTGAAGGCACGCACCGCAGGCCTCCTCCACGACCTCGCGCGACTCTATACGAAGACGCAGCTGCTTGCCGAATGTGAAGCACGTCGGCTCCCCATCGCCGCGTTCGAACGGGCACGCCCCGTCCTCTTGCACGCGAAATTGGGCGCGTCGCTCGCGCGGGAGCTGTTCGGGGTACACGACGGCGACGTGCTCTCTGCGATCGAAAAGCACACGACGGCCGCGGCCGAAATGTCGCCGCTGGACTGCATCGTCTACCTTGCGGATTCCCTGGAACCCGCGCGGCAATTTATGCAACGGACCGCGCTCTGGGAGCTCGCCATGCACGACTTGACGAGGGCGATGCGTGAGGTGCTCGACGTGACGATGCGTCACTATGCCGGCAAAGGGCTGGCGCCCGCGCCGACGACGCTGCAAGCCGCCGTCGCGTTCGGCGTGGAGAGATTGAGCGTTACCCCGCTGGAGGTCTCGGCATCGAGCTGATCGATGTCGTCCGCGAGAGCGCGCTCGACAAGAAAGGCGAAGACTTCGCCGTTCTTGACGTCGGCGGTCGCACGATTTTGGCGGACACTTTCGCGATCGTCACCGGCCGCTCGAAGATTCAGAATCGCGCCATCGCAGACGCCATCGTCGAGGCCGTTCGCCGCAACCGCTACGAAGTGGCGCGCATCGAAGGCCACGCCGAAGGAAGTTGGATCTTGCTGGATCTGGGCAACGTGATCGTCCACATTTTTACGCCGGAACAGCGGAGCTTTTATAACTTGGAGCGGCTATGGTCCGACGTCGCGAAGAAGAGTCAGGCGCTGTGAAGCGGCGCAGGCCGACGCATCACACTCGGGCCGCGCGCGCTCGCCGCAATTTTTGGATGCGATTCGGCGTCTGGATTTTCATCATGTTCTTCGCGCTCAGCGTTGCAGGTGGGCTCATCGTCGTCGGAAGAATCGGCGCACGATGACGGCGTCGCTTCGCAAGATAAAAGACGATTTCAGCGCGCTGCACGAACGTCACGTGCTGACCCCGTGGGTGGCGCAGGCGGGACGCAAGCCTCCGGTGATCGAGCGCGGCGAGGGATCGTACTTGTACGATGACCGCGGCGCGCGCTACCTCGACTTCTCGGCGGGGCTGGTCGCGGTCAATCTCGGCCACGCACATCCGGCGGTCGTGGCGGCCATTGCGGAACAAGCGGGACGGATCGCGTACGCGCCGCCGAGCCTGGGCAACGACCGGCGCGCGATGCTCGCGCGCGCCATCTCGGATATCGCGCCGTGGGACGACGGCTGTCGCGTCTTCTTCACGACCGGCGGCGGTGAAGCGAACGAAGATGCGATCAAATTCGCGCGCACGCTCACCGGTCGCCATAAGGTTCTGGCCGCGTATCGCTCCTTCCACGGCTCCGCGCCCGGCGCCGGAACCTTGACGGGCGAAAACCGGCGTTGGCCCAACGAACCGGGCATTCCCGGCGTCGTTCGTTTCTTCGCGCCGTTTCCGTACCGCAGCCCCTTTTACACGCGCGATCCTCGCGAAGAGACCGATCGCGCCATCGCGCATCTCGAAGAGATCGTGCGGTACGAGGGCGGTGACCGCATCGCGGCGTTGCTGATTGAACCGGTCGTCGGCGCCAACGGCGTGATCGTCTATCCCGACGGCTATCTCGCCCTCGTTCGCGAGCTCTGCACGCGTCACGGCATCCTGTTGATCTTCGACGAAGTGATGACGGGCTTTGGCCGCACCGGTGAGCCGTTCGCGGCGCAGCGATTCGGCGTGACGCCCGACGCGATCACGTTCGCGAAGGGGGTGACCTCCGCGTACGTGCCGCTCGGCGGCGTCGCGGTGCGCGAGTCTCTCGCAAAACACTTCGACACCCACACGCTTCCGAGCGGCCACACGTTCAGCGGTCACCCCCTCGCGATGGCGGCCGGCGTTGCGACGCTGCAGGCCTACCGCGACGAGGAGCTCTTCGCACGAGCGCGCGAGCTGGAGCGGCGGCTGCGCGAGCGGTTCGACGCGCTGCAACGAGCCCATGACGTCGTGGGCGAGGCGCGCGGCGTTGGCGCGTTCTTCGGCCTGGAGTTGGTCTCCGATCGAGCGACGCGCGAGCCGCTCGTATCGTGGCAAGGTACACAGACGCTTCAGGGCTTCTTCAACGACCTGCTGGCGGATGGTCTCTATCTGTACGGCCGGTACAACGTCGCCATCGTCTCGCCGCCCCTCACCATTTCGACCGACGAACTGGACGAGGGTTTCGCTATCCTCGACGCGGCGCTCGCGCGTTTGAACGCATAAGCCGATGCGGTTGACGGTCCACGACAAGGCCACGGGGGAGGAGCTCGGCAACGTCCCCATCGCGCAGCGTCACGACTGCGCCACAATCGTCGAACGCGCGGCCGCCGCCTTCGCCGACTGGTCGCGCGTGCCGGTCGTCGAACGTGCGCGGCTGCTCTTCCGCTACGCCGACG
>JAFAQW010000019.1 GCA_019245995.1 Vulcanimicrobiota bacterium
TAAACCAAAGATGCTGCGGCACGTGATAGAAGAACGTCGAGGCGAAATCTCCCACCACGAGCGTGACCATGAAGGCGGCGATAAACTGCATGCGACTCTCCCTCGTCGGGCTCGCGCTCTGCGCGTGCACCACTACCACCATATACCACCGCGCGCGGGCGACAACACCGCCGGTGCGTTTGAACCGGCTGGAAACCATGCTCGTAAGCGATCCGGGGGCGGCGACGGATGCACTCAAGGGAGCGGTGCCAATCCGCGACGGAGGGCGCGTGGCGCAGCCGGCGCTCGCGATCGCGCGCGCGGTCTTGCGTACGAATCCGAAGATCGGCGCCGCGCGGTCGCTCTTCTTGGCAGATGCAACGGCGCAATCCGCCCAGTCCGACGGTCTGCCACCCGAATTCTTCGCGGCAACGCTGCTGCAGGAGTCGGCATACGACGCCGCTGCGATTTCGTCCGCAGGCGCCATCGGCATCGCGCAGTTCATGCCGGAAACGGCGCAAGGCCTCGGCATCGATCCGCAGGATCCGTTCGCGGCGATCACCGCAGCAGCTGCGTTACTCTCCGGATACGTGCACGCGTATCGCCGCCGCTACGCCGACGCATATTTCGCCGCTCTGGCGGCGTATAATGCGGGGCCTTTAGCCGTGGCGCACTACGACGGCGTGCCGCCGTACGCCGAAACGCGCGAGTATATCGCCCTCATTTACGGTCGCTGGGCACGCATCGCGTCGTACGAGACGGTGCCGGCAGTCGTCTCGCGGAATGGGTCTCCGCGCGGCGCACGAAGCCCCTAGAATGAAACTTTCGAAGCGGGTCGTCCCGGCATTCTGGTGCGCCGTCGGCGCTTGCGTGCAGGCCGGTTGCAGCTTCTCCGGCAGCCCCGCGGACGGTTTGACCTTTCATGCGCCGCCGGGCTGGAGCGCCTCGCCGGGCATCATGGGGTTCATGCAGTTCTGGCGTCCGCCTTCGAACGATCACGAGGTATTGATGCTTTTTCGTTCGCCCAAACCGTTGCGCGCGAGCGACGTATTATCGACCAAAGAGCTGCAGGGCACGCTTCATGACATGACGGTCGAGCGCCGTACCACGATTCAAATCTGCGGTAACCAGGCCGCCTCGTATTTCGAGGGGCGCGGCCACTCCGCAAAAGGCGACGAGAAGACCATCATGGTGATGACCAACACGCGGAGCGTCACGTATCTGGCGCTCTACGTGCGTCCGATCGATCGAGCGCCCAACGGCGCGGCACAAGCCGCCGTGCGGGAACTCTGCGCTAAACCGTAGGCCGGCTTCCTTTGCGCGACGTCGTTCGGCAACTCGTGGCGTGCCAGCCGCTGGCATGGACGACGCCGGCCGGCGAGGGTCCGACGCTGCGGCGGGTGTTGGGCTGGCCATCGTTGACCGCCATCGGCTTAGGAACGATGCTCGGCGGAATCTTTCCGACGATCGGCGCGGGCGCGCACGCCGCCGGGCCCGCCGTGATCCTCGCGTACGTGCTCTCCGGCGCGGTGAGCCTTTGCGTCGCGCTCTGTTACGCGGAGTTCGCATCCATGGTGCCGGTCGCGGGCAGCGCGTACACGTATGCGTACGCGACGCTGGGCGAACTCGTCGCCTGGATCATCGGCTGGGATCTCATCCTCGAGTACGGCCTCTCGCTTGCGCCGACGGCCTCGTCCCTCTCCGATTACTTTCAACATATGCTCGCCAACGTGGGAATCGTCTTTCCGGCGTGGGCGCGAACGGCGAACGTGCACGGCGCGCATCCGCAGATCGACCTCTTCGCATTCTTCGTCACCATCGGCGTGACGCTGTTGGTCGCCGCCGGCATTCGGGAGTCGGCCGGCGTCAACGGCGCGCTGGTGGTGCTGCAGATCGTCGCGATGCTGGTCTTCATCGCCGCCGTCGCGCACGCGGTGCGGCCGGCGAATCTAACGCCGTTTGCGCCGTCCGGGTATCACGGCGTGCTGAGCAGCACCGCGCTCGTCTTTTTTGCCTACATCGGCTTCGATACGGTGACGGTCGCCTCCGAAGAGGCGCGCAACCCCGAGCGCAACGTCCCGATTGGAATCATCTTGGCGCTCGTGTTGGGCGGACTGCTCTATGTTTCGCTCACGCTGTGCACCGTCGGCGTCCTGCGTTTCGACCGCCTCTCGGATGGAGCCGCGATGCTCGACGCGCTGGGCGCCGTGACCCGAAGTCACGCGCTATACTGGATCGTCGCCATCGGCGGCCTCGCGGGCAACGCGACGGTAATGCTCACGTCGCTCTTGGGTCAGGTGCGCATCTTCTACGTCATGGCGCGCGACCGGATGCTGCCGCCCGGCGTGGCGCGAATCCATCATCTCTTTCGCACTCCCGCGCGCATGACGGTGATCACGGGGTCGATCGTCGCGGTCTTTGCCGCCGTGCTTCCGTTAACCGACCTTCTGACCCTCGTGAATATCGGAACGCTGGCCGCCTTCGCCATCGTTTGCGCCGGCGTGTTAATGCTGCGGATCGTCAACCCCGCCGCGTCGCGGCCCTTTCGCGCGCCGCTGTTGCCGCTATTCGCGGTAGCGGGCGCGGCGGCGTGCCTGTACCTCATAACCGGGTTGCAGGTTGCGACGTGGGTGCGCTACGCGCTCTGGTTCGCCGTCGGGCTCGTCGTGTACGCACTCTACGGCTTTCGGAATTCGCGGCTGAAGTTTACGCTCGCGCGGCCTTGAGAATTGTAAAAAGAGGTATTGTCCGCGGCTTGGGGGCAAGCGCATGAGGATGTCCGGCACCGCCGTCGCCGACCGCTTCGAATTGGTGACCGTGCCGCCGTCGCAGGGCGTGCCGTCGTTCGGGCAAGACGTGGCGTCGGGATTGAGCGCGACGCCGAAGCGGCTGCCGTCGAAATACCTGTACGACGACGTCGGCTCCGCGCTGTTCGATGCGATCACGCGCCTTCCGGAATATTATTTGACGCGCGCCGAGACCGAGATCCTGGGGCAGTGGGGTTGGCAAATCGTCCGCATGCTCGATGCGCCGCTCGACTTCGTGGAACTCGGCAGCGGCAGCGCGGCCAAAACGCGGCGCCTGATCGGCGAAGCGCTGCGCTTGCAGCCGCAACTGCGGTACAGTCCCATCGACATTTCAACGGAAGCGATCCGCGAGTCATCTCTCGCCTTGGTCGAAACCTTTGGCGGTTTGTCCGTGCGCGCGTACGCGGGAGATTACTTCGACGTGCTGCGTTCGTGCGAGCTCGGCGGACGCCGCAAGATGCTGGCCATGTTCATGGGATCGAACGTCGGCAACTACGAGCCGCCCCGAGCCGTCGAGCTCCTCACGATGCTGCACGACGAGCTGCGGCCCGGCGACGGCCTGCTGCTGGGCGCGGACCTCAAGAAAGACCGCGCCACACTGGAGCTCGCGTACGACGACCCGGCGGGCGTGACCGCGGCCTTCGATCTCAATTTGCTGGCA
>JAFAQW010000289.1 GCA_019245995.1 Vulcanimicrobiota bacterium
AAATCGCTTATAGATCATTTGGTAGAAGTCGCGCCAGATCAGTTCCGAAATCCAAACGTCGACGCCGGCGCGCGCTTCGCCGGTAAGCCGCCGGCGACACTCAAACGCGCGCTCCACACACGTACGAATCCCGAGCGTGCCCGCTCGCAAATCCGCCGATAGCTGCGACGTTCCAGCCAGCGCCGGTACGTTGCGATCGATTCGATAACGCGAGACGCGCTGCTCCAGAAACTGCGTTAGGCGCCGATGCGCGGCACATTCGCTCACCTGGACGTCAAAAGATATCGAGGAAAAGCCGAGCGCACTGGCTCTCGGAATCGCGGCGCCCCAGCTGCGCAGCGATGCTTTGTCGAGCAGCCGTCCTTTCACGGCGGCGTACGAGGGCACGATGGCACGGGGCGTAAGCGCACGGCGTTCGAGCCAGCACCGCTTGTACGGTGTGAAGATTCGGTATGGGTTGCCGTTCGAGCGCACGATCTCATCGGCGCCGAAGTAGACGTGATCGGTGGACCGGTGAACCGCGATTCCCACCGCAGCAAGTCCTGCCGCGACGGCATCGTCACGCCGAACCGCCGCCGGCTCGTAGTCATCGTTGAAGAAGACGGCATCGGCTCCGATCCTCGATGCCAGCGCCACAATGTCACCTTGAAAATCTCCATGCAGTACGACGAGGTCGCTGCCCAGCCGGCGCAGCTCTTCGCGAAGCTGAGTCAAGGCGCAGAGAAACGCGTGCACGATTGGCGCCCCAATCCGCGTCTGGCTTAATAGAGCGCGGTCCAGTACGAACGCCAGCGCTACCCTATCGCTGCGTCGGCAGGCGGCGTGAAGCGCGACGCTGTCGCGCAAGCGCAAATCCCGGCGTAACCATACGAGCGATACGGCATAGCGCCTTGCCGCGCTCATGCGGCGCGTTGCGCCAGCCGATCGGCAAAGTCCGACAACGTAGCGACGTGATCGACGCCTTCCACCGAGACCGATTGCCGCACCGCGGCCGGTCCGCCGAGCAAAATCTCGGTCCGAACCGGCGTCTTGGCCCGAACCGCCGCAACGCATCGCTGCAGTTCGGGCTGCGCGAGCATCGCGCCGATGACGATTGCCGTGGGACGCAGATATCGAGCCGCACGAAGGATCTCCACCGACGGCAAACCGCTCCCCAGCACGGATACCCTGATGCCGCGCATCGATGCCAGAGACGCAGCGAGTACGATCCCGAACTCGTGCGGTTCGCCGGGCGGTGTCGCAAACAGCGTGATGCCTGAGGTCGCCGGCGGCCGCTGGCGCATCAGCGTGCCGAGCAAGTTTCGTACCAAAACCGAGACCAGATGTTCTTGCGCGATGGAAAACGCTCGCCGCTCCCAGAGCGCGCCGACGGTCGACATCAGCGGCGAAAGCACGCCAATGACAAATTGTTGCGAGTCCAAAAGCATGGCGGCACGGGTCAGCAGCTCTTCAGCGCGCCACACGTCGTAGCGCCGAATGCTCTGCACGATTCTTTCCACGATTGGCCCGGTCGCATCGGGCGTATGTTCCGTCGCCCCTTGCACGAGCGCGCGCACCTGATCATCACGCAGCTTCGCGACGTGACGGATCGCATTGCCCATGCTGGTGGCCGACCGCAACAAGCGAAGACGCTCGACGTCCTCCCCGTTATAGCGCCGCACACCGCCCGCGTCGCGTTGCGGGATCACAGCGCCGTACCGCCGTTCCCACGCGCGCAGCGTGTCGACCGTCAATCCGGTCAGCTTTGCGACCGCCGCGATCGGAAACGTTCCGCTCACGCTCCGAGGCTATCCAAATCGTCCATGGTTTGTCAAGTGCAATGGCTGTACAGCACAGTCACGGGAGGCGAAAACGCTAGCGCACGCGTGGTTCGCCCAGCATCTCCCAGGGGCGCACCTGCTCGAACGCCCGAGCGACGCGCAGCACGAGATCGTCTCGCAGGAGCGGCGCGACGATCTGCAATCCTACCGGCAACCCGCTTTCCGTCATGCCGCATGGAACGCTCGCCGCAGGCTGGAGCGTCAGATCGAACGGATAACTGTACGGTGCCCATCGCATCCAATCATCCCCAAACCGGCCATCGGGTGGGGTGTTGTGACCAACTTCGAACGGCGCTGTCGCGACAGTGGGCGTCAAAAGCACGTCGTACGTGTCGTGGAACTCGGACATCTGCTGGAAGAGTGGCGTACGCGCGTTGACGTTCGCCATAAAGTCAATGGCCTTCACGTCTGCCCCGGCCTTGGCGCATACCACGAACCCGGGATCGCATTCGCCCCAGCGCTCCTGCGGAATCTCGCCGAGCTCGCTCATCGACCCAGTCGTCCAAATCATACGGATGATGTCGTAAGGATCGTTCAACGGCGGACTCGCTTCTTCGACGTGCGCGCCGCACTCTTCGAGGGCACGCGCTGCGCTCGCGCACATTCGCTCCACTTGAGCGTCGAGTTGTTGCACAAAGTTAAGACGCGGGCTCCAGGCGACGCGCAGGCCGCGGACGCCGTCATTGAGCGCTGCACGGTAATCCGGCGGCTCGTTCTGCAACGCCCAAATATCGCGGCGGTCGGGACCGGCCATCGCCGTCAACATCAGCGCGCCGTCGCGCACCGTGCGCGTCATCGGGCCGACGTCTGAGATAAGAGCAAAGGGCAACGGCGGATACCCTGAAACGCGCCCGTGCGTGGGCTTCAATCCAAAGATGCCGCAGAAGCTGCTGGGAATGCGAATGGATCCGGCTGAATCCATGCCGATGTGCAGCGCGCCGAGATTCAACGCCCCGGCGGCGCCCGCGCCCGCCGACGAACCGCCGGTGGTCATGCGTGTGTCCCACGGGTTGCGGGTGATGCCGTAGAGAGGACTATCGCCGAGCGCCTTCCACCCCGCCTCCGGAAGCGTCGTCTTGCCGAGCGGAATCGCCCCGGCGCCGAGCATTTCATCGACGGCTGGGGCGTTCTCCGAAGCTGGACTGGTCGGAGTCCCTTTGGAACCGCCGCGAACCGGAAAGCCCCGCCACAGCAGCGCATCCTTGATCGTGAACGGGACGCCGTCGACGACTCCGCGTGTCTCGGAACGCATCCAGCGAGCCTCGCTCTCAGCGGCAGCGGCGCGCGCGCCCTGGTGGTCGACGACGCAGAAGGCGTTCACGATGGGATTGAAGCGATCGATCGCGCCGAGCATGGCATCGACGGCCTCACGTGGCGAGAGCGTCTTGTTGCGATACGCCTCCAAGAGCGCCGTGGCATCCATAAGAAGGATTTCGTCCATGAAAGGGTACGTACCACGAAATGCCGCTGGAATATCCAAGCGACATCAGCCTCACCGAAGTA
>JAFAQW010000094.1 GCA_019245995.1 Vulcanimicrobiota bacterium
CTCGGGCTGCGCAGCGTCGACGCCGTCGTCGGGTTCGACGAACTCACGCCGGAAGTTCTTCTCGATCGAATCCGCCCGGACGTCCACGTGAAGAGCTCGCAATATCGCGAGGACGAATTGCCGGAGCGCACCGTCGTGCTGCGCCATGGCGGCCGCATCGCGCTGGCGCCGCACGTCGCCGGCGCCAGCACGACGGAAACGATTGGTCGCATCCTCCTTGCGTATCGCCTTCACTGCTAACGGACCCGGAGAGGTCGCCGGCTGGTTGAGGCCGCTCTTACGCGCGCTCTACCGGCGCGTCCCGGCGCTGGCGTGCTACGTTTTCCTGGTGCCGGACGAGTATGCGACGGGCCTCGAGGCGGCGTTCGTGCGGGACGCCTTTCCGCAAGCTCACGTCTACGAGCCGAAATCGTACCTCAGATTTGCGCTGGCAGGCCGATTGTCTGATCTACCATCACGCGTTGACGTCGTGCAATATGTCGGCGGTGACTTGGCGCACTGCGCTCGCGTGCACGCTCGCCTGCGCGGTCGCGCGGCGACGTACAAATTTTCACGACGAGCCTATCGCCGTCTCTTCACTCGCGCCTTCGCAGTGGATGCACGCAACGCGGACCAACTCGTCGCGTGGGGCGTTCCGCCGCAGCGGATCCTCGAGGTGGGCAACCTCGCGATCGACGGTGCCGTCTTCGAGGCGGAGCTCCCGCAAGAACCCGGCGCACCTGCCGACGGCATCCTCTTCATGCCGGGCTCTCGCGCGTACGAGGTGGACAATCTGGTGCCATTCTACTTCGCCGTCGCGTTGCGGATATTGCGGGAGCGTCCCGACGTGCCGCTCGCGTTTGCGGTCTCGCCGTTCACGACGCGCGAGCGCGTCCGCGCCGCCATCGAAGGGGGCGGACATCCTCGGATGTTCGGACGCAGCGGTGAGCTTGCGACCGACGGCGGCCGCGATTTTCTAACCGACGGTCATCACCGCTTTCCCGTGCTCTACAACGGCCTCGCCGCGGCTCGCGCAGCCCGCCTCGCGATAACGATTCCCGGAACGAAAACGATCGAGCTCGCGGCGCTGGGCGTGCCGATGGTGACGATGTCGCCGCTCAATGCGCCCGAGGTCGTGACCATCAACGGGCCGCTGACGTACGCCGACCGCATCCCCATTGTCGGGATTCCGCTTAAACGCGCGATCGCCGTCGCGTACAGCCGGCGTTTCGCGTATCACACGCAGCCGAATATGGACGCCGGCGCGCCGCTGGTGCGGGAGATGCGCGGCACCGTCACGCCGGCGCGCGTCGCATGCGTCGCGCTCGAGTGTTACGACGATGCACGGTGGCGCAGCAGCGTCGGGGCCCGCTTGCGCGAGCTCTACCGCGATCACGAGGGCGCCGCAGAACGCATGGCCGAATCCTTGCTCGCGCTCGCCGCTTAGTCGGCTTGCTCTTCTCCGTCATCATCGCCACCCGCAATCGCGCCGCGGAGCTCGCGCAGGCGCTGGAATCATTGCAGCGCCAAGACGGTGCGCCGGCGTTTGAAATTCTGGTCGTCGATAACGGATCGACCGACGAGACGCAGCTGGTTACCGCGCGATTCGAACGCGCGACGGTACCCGTCCGATACGTTTGGGAGGCGCGCCCCAACCGAGCACGCGCGCGCAATCGCGGCGTCGAGGTCGCGCGTGGGACGCACCTGCTCTTCTGCGACGACGACGTTGAGTTGCCGCGACGCTGGGTCGCCGCTCACGCGTCGGCGCAACGCAACGAACGCTCCGTCGTGAACGGCCCGATCCTGAACGTGCAATCGCGCCTCGAGCGGCCGTCGCCGCGGTCCGCGCACTATTCGCGCGCATTTCTGTGCAGCTGCAACGTGTCGTTGCCGACCGGCGCATTCATCGAGGCCGGCGGATTCGACGAAAGCTTCGACCTCTACGGGTGGGAGGATACGGAGCTGGGCCTGCGTCTGCGACGCATGGGATTGGCGTGGAAATTTGCTTGGGACGCCTATCTCTGGCATATCAAGCCGGTGCACGAAGCGAGCCTCGCCGAAGAGCTTCGCAAAGCGGTCGAGAAGGCGCGCATGGCGCGGCGCTTTGTAACGAAGCATCCCTCCGCGCGGGCGCGCTGGGCAACCGGCGCGCACGCGCTGAACTTGTTTCGCGCGCGCTACTTTTTGCCCGAGCGATGGCTGTGGCTGCTGGGCGGGCTCGCCACCAGCGCGCGCGCCCCGCGCTGGCTGGCGGCCGCGGCGCGGACGCACCTCCTCGACGGCATCTACGCGCGCGAGCTCCTTGCGGTGACTCGTGAGTGAACGTGCGCTGCTCTATTGCGCCGGCGGCGGGCTGGGCGATTCGCTGGTAGCGTCCCTCGTGGCGCGCGCGTTGCGCGGTCGATTCGCGGGAGTCGACGCCTTGACGCTCCCGGGACACGCGGCCTTGCTGGAGCGCGTTCCCGACGTCGACGCCGTGCTGGTGGATTCCGGCGACGGCGAGCGCGCGTTGGCCGAGGCGTTATCCGCCCGGCGGTATGCGGCCGCGGTAGTGACGTGGGCGACGCGTCGCACTGCGCGCGTCGCGCAACTCGCACGAATCCCGCTACGGGTCGGACAGGCGCGACGCTTCTATTCGTTTCGCTTCACGCATCGGGTCGTCGTTCGCAGCGAACGCGGCGACGTCACGTCGCATTGGTCCGACATCCTGCTCGATTTCGCCCGCGCGCTCGAGTGCGACACGACCGATCGGCGGTATCGCGTCGTGCCGACGGAGCGCGACGAGCAAGAGGCCGGCGAAGCATGCGCCGGCGAGCGAAGCTTTCTGCTGCTGGCGCCGTGCAACGCCGTGGCGGCGGCGCGGGCGCGTTGGCCCCGCCGCGGATGGGCGGCGCTCGCGGGCGCCCTGCAGGCGAGTTTCGGCCTGCGCGTCCTGGTAACCGGCTCGCCGGCCGAAGCGCATATTGCGGACGATATCGCCCGCGCTGCGGACGCGGGCGACGTTACGTCGATCGCCGGCCGCACCGGCGTCGGTGCTTTTGCGGCGCTGGCCCGGCGCGCCGCGGCCTTCGTCGGCATCACCACGGGCTCCATGCACGTTGCCGCCGCGGTCGGTTGCCGGACGGTCGGCATCTTCCCGTTTCAATCAGATTTTCCGGAACGGTGGTCGCCGCTCGGCGCCAAGACCGCCGTGGTCCGTCCGTCGTTCCGTTGCCACGACGGCGATACGAAGGAACGTTGTGCCGACTACGCCTGCATCGCTTCCCTCGACGTTCCGCGCATCCTCGCCGCGACCGCTTCGTTACTGCAGTGATCGCTTCCACGGTGCAACTCTGCACCTACAACCGCGCGCCGCTGCTGGAACGAGTTCTCGAAGCGTGTTTCGATCAGTCGATCGACCCGCAGCGGTACGAGGTCGTCCTCGTCGACGACGGATCGACCGATGCAACCGCGGCAACGATCGACCGTGCGCGCGCTCGGGCTACCTGCCGCTTCATCGCGGTCCACCAGGAAAACCGAGGCCTGGCGAACGCTCGCAACGTGGGCATAGCCAAGGCGAAGGGCGACCGCATCATCTTCATCGACGACGACGTGCTGCCGCTTCCGAACTTCGTGGCCGAGCACGCGCGCGCGGCGTCGCGCCACCCTCAGGCAATCGTGCGCGGCGGGGCCATCGAGGTGGAGGATCTCGACGAACTGCCTCCGCCGATTTGGAGCGTCCGTAACTACAGCGGCAACTATTTTTGGACGACGAACGTGTCGGTGCCGCTCGCGACGATTCGGTCGATCGGCGGCTTCGATGAGTCGTTCGCAGAATACGGCTGGGAAGACATCGAAGTCGGCCTGCGCTTGCGCGCGCGAGGCGTGCGCGCCGTTTTCAACCCCGCGGCGCTCGTGTATCATTACAAGCCGCCGCGACAAGCGCGCGACGTGGATCGCATGCTGGCTCAAGCGCGCGCGCAGGCTCGCACGGCGGTGCGTCTTCTCCGCCTCCATCCCAGCTGGCGCACGTATCTGGCGACCGGCGCGAATGCGGCGCAACGCGGGTTTCATGGGCTGACCCGGCGAGCGCGCATTCCGATGCGACTACGGCGCAGGCTCTCCGCGCTCGATCCGACTACCGTGCTTCGTGGGCGCGATCTGCGGGCCGCGCGCGCGCTTGCCGGCGAGGCCTACTTCGAGGAACTAGAACGCGCGCTGCGCGCCGCTCCATGAAGATCCTGTTGTCGCGCACCGATCGCATCGGCGATCTCGTCCTCTCCACGCCGGCGATCGCCACAGTTCGCGCGTCATTTCCGTCCGCCCAAATCACCCTGGTCGCGAGCGACCACAACCGCGTCGTCGTCGAACGCAACGGCGATGTCGACGAGATTGCGGTGCTTCCCCGGAGCGCCTCGCCGCGCAGGTTCGGCGCTCGCTTTCGCGGCTACGACGTCGCCATCGCGCTCGCGCCTCGCATGGCCGACGTGCAGCTCGTCGGCAATGCCGCGGCGCGCGTTCGCATCGGCTATACGTACGAGCGGCGCTGGATCGCACGAATGACGCTGCGCCTGTACCTGAATCGTTTCATGGTCTCGGAGGCCGATCCAGAGCTCTGCGATCGCGACCCAACGCGCCGCGTACGCCACGAGGTGGAGCAGTTGCTGGATCTGGTCGCGCTGGCGGGAGCGGGGCGCCGCGTCGAAGATCTTCGCTTGGACTTAAACGATGCGGACCGCTGCGTGACGCACGATCTTCCCGACGAGCCGATCGTGCTCCATCTAGGGCAGCGATGGTTCGGCGCGGGTAGCACGCTACATGGAACGCTGGCGATCGTGGACGACCTTGCGCGCATCGCGCCGGTCGTGCTGACGTGCCCCCCGGATGCCGAAGTTTACGCCGAAGAGTTCCAGCGGCGTCCCGGCGTCGCGATCGTGCTTCGCGGCCTCCAGTTTCATCAGTGGGCGGCGGTGCTCGAGAGCGCTTGCGTCGTCGTGACGGTCGATACCGCTGCGACGCACGTGGCCAGCGCGGTGCATCGCCCCACGGTCGTCGCGTTCGAACACCGTTACTTCGCGCTCAATTCGCAGGAATGGTCCCCCTATCGCGTGCCGCACGTCTGCGTGCGGAAGCCCGCCGCCGAAGACGCGCAGTCGCTCGCCGGCTTCCGCCGCTCCATCGTCGACGCGGTCGTGGAACTCGTGGGCCGGCGTGGCGCCTGAGCTTTCGGTCGTCGTCCCGACCTACAACCGCTTGGAGATGCTCGCGCTGGTGGTACCGACGCTGCTGGAGCAAGATCTTCCGCTCGAAGACTACGAGGTTTTGATTTGCGATTCGAACTCCAACGACGGAACGGCGGAGTATCTGCGTGGAGTGACGGCCGCGCATAGCAACGTGCGTCAACTTCCCGGATCGTACAGTGGGAGGGCCGCCGCCCGTAACGCCGGCATCACGGCGGCTCGCGGCGGAATCGTCCTTTTTAACGATGCCGACATTCTCGCTTCGAGCAGCCTGCTGTCGGCACACCTGCAGCGTCATCGCGAGCGGCGGCACGTCGCAGTGGTTGGATTGGAGGTGCAGGTTAAGAACCTACATGAGTATCGCTGCAAGCGCGACCGCGCGCACGAGCGCGGGCATCTCCATCCGCCGTCGCGAAAAAGGCTGTCGTGGTTGTATTTTCTCACCGGCAACGCATCGGTTGCGCGCGACGATCTCCTGCGAGCGGGCTGCTTCGATGAGACGTTTACCGGCTATGGTCACGAAGACCTGGAGCTGGGCTATCGCTTGCACCGGATCGGGGTCGAGATTCTTTACGAACCGTCGGCCGTGAACTACCATTGTCAGGAGGTCGGCTACGAAGATCAAAAAATGAAGATGCGTTTGGCGGGACAGTCGGCGTCGCGCTTCTATCGCAAGCATCGCGACCTCGAGGTGCTACTGAAGCTGGGGATGACGCCGGTGTCGCGGGGCGCGCACTCCGTGCTGTCGCGATTGCCGTGGGTGCTCGGCTATCTCGATCGCCGTGCCGCCACGTCGCGCCTTGCGCGCGAAGCGGTGTTGCAATACTTCTACGTTTCGGGCATCAAAGATGCCGGATAAGACGTCGTGCGGCGCGTTGCGGCCGGACGCTGCCGGGGCAACGGTCGAACTTTGCGGATGGGTCAATCGGCGGCGCGACCACGGCGGCCTGATTTTCGTGGATCTGCGCGATCGCGATGGCATGACGCAGGTCGTGTTCGACCCCGAGCATCCCTGTTTTGCGACGGCCGAGCATCTGCGCAACGAGGACGTTCTGCGCGTCGTCGGTACCGTGCGGCGTCGCCCGGCCGGAACGGTGAATTTACGCCTGGCGACCGGTGAGGTAGAAGTCGCGGCGGAAGCTCTGGAGATTCTGAACCGCTCCCAAGTGCCGCCGTTTGTGGTGAACTCAGACGATCCGGTCGACGAAAACCTGCGCTTGGAATATCGGTATCTCGACCTTCGGCGGCCCCGCATGCAAGAGAATCTGCGTCTGCGCCACCGCATCGTCAAGGCGATGCGAGATTTCTTCGACGAGCGCGGATTCTTGGAAATTGAAACCCCGATGCTGATGAAGTCGACGCCCGAAGGCGCGCGCGACTATCTCGTGCCGAGCCGTCTCTATCCGGGATCCTTTTACGCGCTGCCGCAATCCCCGCAGTTGCTCAAGCAGCTCCTGATGATCGCGGGTTTCGGTCGCTACGTGCAGATCGCGCGCTGCATGCGCGACGAGGATCAACGAGCGGACCGTCAGCCCGAGTTTACGCAACTCGACGTCGAGGTCTCCTTCTGCACGCAAGAGGAGGTGCTCGAGACGATGGAGTCCTGCATGCGGTACGTCTGGCAACGCGTGCTCGGAGTCGAGCTCGCACCGTTCCCGCGACTGACTCATAAGGAAGCCGTCGAGCGGTACGGTCTCGATAAACCGGACCTTCGCTTCGGGCTGGAACTGGCCGACGTCACGACGTTTTTCGGCGGTACCGAATTCGCCGTCTTTCGTTCCGTCGTCGCCGGCGGTGGCGCGATCGTCGCTTTGCGGTATCCCGGCGGTGCGGCGCTCTCGCGCCGCGACTTCGACGCCCTGACCGAAACCGCCAAGCAGTTTGGCGGCAAAGGAATGGTGTGGATCGCGCTATCGAGCGACGCGCCCAAATCGCCGGCGGCGAAGTTTCTCACGGAGGCCGACGTTACGGCGGTACGAGACGCGCTCGCGGCACAGGACGGCGACGCCCTCCTGCTGTTCGCCGGCGAACCGGCGCTCGCGTACGCCGTCGCGGGAAAGATGCGCAACGACGTGGCCGAACGCTGCAAGCTGCGCGACCCCGATGCATTTTCCTTCGCGTGGGTCACGGACTTCCCGTATCTCGAAATCGACGAAGCCACCGGCCTGCCGGCGCCGGCGCATCACCCGTTCACGTCGCCGGCTCCGGGCGACTGGGAGCTGATCGAGAGCGCGCCGCTGCAGATGCGCGCGCAGCACTACGATTTGGTGCTGAACGGTTACGAGCTCGGCTCGGGTTCCATTCGGATCCATAAGCCGGAACAGCAGCGCCGCATTTTTGAAATGCTCGGCATGTCGCCGAACGAGGTCGAGGAGCGCTTCGGCTTCTTCATGCGGGCGCTGGACTACGGTGCGCCCCCGCACGGCGGCATGGCGCTCGGCATCGATCGCATCGTCATGCTGGCGTGTGGCGAGGAGACGATCCGCGAGGTCATCGCCTTCCCGAAGAACCAGGTCGCGCGGGATGTGATGATGGATGCCCCGGCGGAAGTGCCCGCGCAGTCTCTGCGCGATCTGCTTCTCGAAGTTCGTTCGCCCACATAGGATAGGGTCTTAACGCGACGGTCACGGCTCCGCGCCGTGAAGCGTTTCCTTTACGAGTAAGTTGACGTAAAGGAGTCCGCAATGCTAGTCGCAGTCTTATTCGCTCTATCGAACTTTTTCTTCTGGTCCATGCCGGTAGACTGGCAGAGGGATCAGCAAAGCGTCGTCGTGAGCGGCACGGTCGTGGACGCGACGACGGGCGCACCGGTGTCCGGTGCCGTCGTTCGCGCCTCGTCCGGCGCAAACGTCGCACAAGCCACGTCGAATTCCCGAGGGAACTTCATCTTCCTGACGCTTCTACCGGGGCTCTATACGCTTTGCGCTTCGGGCTCCACGCCCGCGCCGGAATGCCGTCCCGGCGATTCGAAGCCACAGGAGCTCTTCGCAGGCTTCGAATACGGCGCGACGCTGGTGCTGTCGGGAACGAATACCTAGGAACCGCCGCCGCGGGGCAATAGGCTCTTCACCTTCTCGAAGATCGCGTCGAACATCCCGGCCGTCAATTTCCCCGTGTTGGTGTTTTGGCGGCTGGGATGGTACGACGCGATCGCCGCGACGAGGCGTTTACTGTTCGTCGCGCGCAGTTCGGCGCCGTGAGCGAACTTGACCGGCGCGGCGTCAAAAACAAACCCTCGCGCGCGCAACACGCGCGAAACCGCCGCAAACGCAATGGCGCCCAGCGCGACGATCACCCGCACGTCCGGCAAAGCGTCGAACTCCGCGAGGAGGTGCGGAAGACAGTTGCGCAGCTCGGCCGGAGTCGGCTTATTTTGCGGCGGAGCGCAGCGGAGGGCCGCGGTGATGAGGCAGTCCCTCAGCGTCAGTCCGTCGTCACGCCCGGTCGCCTGAGGTTGTGAGGCAAAGCCGGCCCGATGGAGCGCCGGATACAAAAACGCCCCCGACCCATCGCCGGTGAAAGGACGCCCGGTACGATTGCTACCGTGCGCGCCGGGCGCGAGGCCGACGATCAGAACGCGCGCGTGCGGATCGCCGAACGCCGGCACGGGCTTTCCCCAATAGTCGCAGTCCCGATGCGCGCGCTTTTTTTCGCGGGCAACGTGCGCCGCGTATGCCCGTAGCTCCGGGCAGCGCGTGCACCGCACGACGGCCGTTTCGATGGCGTTCAGCGAGCGCAATTCAAGCGCTCGCGAGCACGTCCGCGTACTCGATGCCGACGGGCGCGATCACGTAGGCGACGCCGCCGTTGCGTTGCCACAGCGATTCGATCGCCGCGCGCGGGTAGACGACGCGAACGTTGGGAGCGGCCGGATCGTTCATCGCGCAGTCCCCGTCCCGCGTGAAGCCGCAGAGCACCGCGAGATGTCCGTCGGAGTGCGCCAGCGGCGCGCCGGGCAGTTCCCCGTCGCGCCACGAGTACGAGATCGCGGGGGGCAAGTTGCGCTCGATAAGCCGCTGCGCGTGATCGAGATTGCGCAGATGTCCCACGACGCCGCGAAGCCCGAGCCGCCCGCTGTAGGCCACGTTGAACGACCAGTTGCCCGTGCCGTTGTACGCGCGATCGAATACCTCCCGAGCCGTTTGCTCGATCGAGTGCTCGATGCCGTGATACGCGTGGATCATCGCCAGGCTCGTGGGGCTGCACCAGCCGCGCTCTCCCTGCGCGTTCGCATATTGAGAACGCGGCGGAACGTCGAGAATCAACGCGTCGCCCGCGTACGGAAGCGACGCTCGTGCGCGCATCGGCGCGGCGAAGGCCAGCAACTCGAACTCGACGTCACGCGCCCGGACGTCGATGCCGTCGAACGGTTGCGCTGCCGTGATGACGTCGACGTCGACGCGCGTGCCTTCGTGCTGCGGACTGAACGACTTCGCGCCCCCGGGGTGCCACTCGGCGAGAGGAAGCCACTCGCCCTGCGCCTGTCCCGCGCGCAGCAATCGAAACTCGAGAAGGCCGCTGCACGCGTGCGTGTTCCAACTCAGCACGCCGGTGCGCGCAGGTTCGAAACGCAGGCGGGCCGACTCGCGAACCAGCAGCTGTTGCACGAATGCCGAGCCGGTTAAATTCGCCACTGCCACGAATTCCACGTGTCGCCGATGAACGCGGCGGGCACATAGTTGCGCAGGTCGGCGTTCATCGCGGTGTAGTCCATCTGCCAGCTGAAGAATACGGCGGGCACGAGATCACGGATTCGCTCCTCCTCGCGCTGGTAGAGCGCGATGCGCCGGCGTTGATCGAACGTACTAGCCGCCGCCGCGCTCGTCGCGTCAACGATGGGATCGTCGAGCCAGGACGTGTTCGCGCCGTGAGGAGGGATGAAAGCGGAGTTCCAACTTCCGGAATTATCGGGATCGGGACCGTTCGTCTCGATGGACCATTCGAGATCGTACTTGCCGGTATACAGCGGACCGTTCATCGCGAAGAGATAACTGCCGGGATAGTTACGCACGTCGACCGCGATGCCTACGCCGCGCAACATCGACTGAATCAACACTTGCGACTGCGTGTTCTCCTGGTGGCCCGTCGTTGCGTAAATCGTCAGGCGCAGCGACAACGCGCCTTTGTGCAACACACCGTCCGGCCCGATTCGCCATCCGGCCTGCGCAAGCAGACGGCGCGCGTCGGCGGTGTCGTAGCGATAGGCCGGAAGCGTGGGGGCCGCCCACGACAGCGGGTAGACGTCCGAGACCGCGAGGCGATCCAGGGAGTGAAAGACGGTGGCCTCGATTCTACGCCAGTCCACGGCCTCGGAGATCGCGCGACGCACGCGCACGTCGGCGAGCGGCGGCCGGCTCATGTTCATACCGAGGTGGCGCCAGTTGGCGCTGAGCCGACGCACGACCGTGATCCCGCGCACCTGCGATAGACGGCCGACCGAGTTGGCATTGATGCTCGGATAGACGTCGACTTCGTGCGTGGCGAGCTCGTTGAACAAGGTATTGACGTCCGGTACGACCTTCCAGATCACTTCTTTGACCTTCGGGGCGCCGCGGAAGTAGCGCGGGTTGGGGACGAAGGTCAGCGACGTTCCGTGATTCCACTCCTTGAGCAGATACGGACCGCTCGAGAGGGGATGCTCGTTGAACGCCGCGCGGTTCAAGTTCGGTAACTTCGCCAAAAGATGCGCCGGCATGGGTGGATACGCGGCGCCGCCGATTGCCAGTATGCCGAGAACCGCGACGTTCGGTCGTTTGAGCCGAATGTCGATCGTATAAGGGTCAGGCGCGTTCGCCGATGCGATGACGTCCCAGCCGTAACGCGTCTTGACGGCATTTTCGGCGTTCATCACCGCATGGTAGGTGAAGAGCCAGTCGGCGGCAGTCAGCGGCACGCCGTCGGCCCACACGACGCCTTTGCGCAAATGGACGACGATCCGCCGGCCGTCGCGGCTGATGCCGCCGTTGGCCGTCGACGGCACCGCGGTCGCCAGATCGGCAATGTAGTTGCCTTCGGCGTCGTAGCGCAGCAGAAACGAAAACAACAGTCCGACGATCGCATCGGTCGCGGCCGTGTGGCCGTACATCAGATTGAGCGAATCGGGTTCCTCGTCTTCGCCGAGCCGCAGCACGCCCGGAATCGTCCACGCGTTGCGCTCCGCGCTCCCTCCCACGCCGGCCGGGCGCGCGCAGCCTGCGAGCGTGGCGCAGAGCGCGAGGGCGATGGCGCAGAGGCGCCGCGCCGTCACTCGTGCGGGCCTTCCGCGCGCAATGGCGAGCCTTTCGTCATAACCGGCGAGATCGCGGCGTACAAGCGCTCTGGGCCGAAACGCACGACGTCGTCTGCCGGGAGTCCCGTTTCACGCGTCGCGCGTTCGATTTCGGCGCGGGCTTCCCGGTCGCTGGAGCCGGCCGTCCGTAACGCGATGCCCAGCACCTTGGCCGGCTTGACCGTCGCGAGCATCCGTTCGTGGAGCTCGACGAGTTCGGCGTACCCGAGCGTCGGCGTCCCGTACGATTCGATAGCGGTGCGGCGGGGGTCGCACACGAGAATCACGGCATCGGGCGCGCAGCCGGTCATCAGCGCGAGCGTCACGGCCGCATACGCGGGATGGTTGAGCGCGCCTTGCCCCTCGACGACGATCAAGTCGGCGCCTTCGTGCGCGGCGTACAGGACGAGTTGCTCCGCCGCGCCGGCTGCGAAATCCGCGATGACACGATCGACCGAGATGCCCCAACCGGCGACGATAATGCCGGTCTGTCCCGTTGGAACAAATCTGGCATTGCACCCCGCCTCGCGCGCGGCGCGCACCAGCTCGAGGGAAACGGTCATCTTGCCCACGGCGCAATCATTGCCGACGGTGAGCAGAATCGGCGCGGCGACGTCGTAGACCGCACCCGAGAAGAGCGGCACGTCGGGCGGCTCGCGGACGTCCCAGATCGTCGTGCCCGCGGCTTGCGCACGGAACCGAAACTCTCGGTCGTCGCCGAGGATGTCGTGCAACCCGCTGACGATCTCGAGCTTCGCATCGATGGCCGCCAAGACGGCATCGCGCCAATCGGCGGGCAGGCCGCCACCTTTGGGCGCCGTGCCGATCAACAGTGCCGTCGGGGAGTATTCCAACGCATCGGGGACCGTCGCAACGATGGGTGCGTCGCTCTCGAGAAACGGCAGCACGTCCTTCACGCGCTTGCCGGCGAGCGCGGAGTCCACGATCGCCACCACGTCGTCGCTGCCGTAGCGGATGACGCCGTGCGCGGTCTTCGCATCGGTTTCGAAACGGTGCGGCGCGAGGATGGCATACCGGCGCGTCATGCGCGCGCCGCTACGCGAACGCCCAAACCCGGCGCGTCGGGCAGGACGAGTTTGCCGCGATCGTACGTTACGCCGTTGAAGGGGTCTTCCGCTACGAGAAACGGTCCGTCGATGTCCGCCCAGTCCGCGAGCGGGGAAAGGTGCGCCGCCGCAGTTGCGGCGATCGCGCTCTCAACCATGCAGCCGATCATCACGCGCATTCCCATCGCGCGTGCGGTGTGAATCATTGCGATGGCGCCGCGGATGCCGCCGGTCTTCGCCAGCTTGACGTTGACGCCCGCGACGCAGCCCCGCAGCCGCGGCAGGTCCCGCGCGGTCAGCGCGTCTTCATCCGCGACGATCGGAATGCCCACCGCTTCCGCGATCGCTCGCAACCCTTCCGGATTTCCTGCGGGTATCGGTTGCTCGCATAGCTCGATGTCGTAGCGCTCGAGCGCGCGAAGGATCGCGATTGCATCCTCGACGTTCCACCCCTCGTTCGCATCGATGCGGACGGTGCCGCGGTAGCGTTGCCTGATCGCGTCCATCGTTTCCACCTGCTCCTCCCGCGAGCCGGCGCCGAGCTTGACCTTGAGCACCGGATGGTTTCCGACTTCGGCGAGCTTTCGCAGCGTCGTATCCGCATCGCCGATGCCGATCGTGAACGAGGTGCGCGGGGTGTCCGCCGGATCGAGCCCGAGCAGCGCGTACAGCGGCGTGCCGAGATCCTTGCCGACGAGATCGTGCAAGGCCAGGTCGAGGCCGGCGCGAGCGGCTGCGGGAACGCTCTCGTGGAGCAGCGCTTCCATGTGGTAGGGATCGTCGTCGCGGGGAGTGTGGTGAGCGAAATACTCCGCGACGCTCTCGACCGATTCGCCGTAACGCTCGATCGGCG
>JAFAQW010000207.1 GCA_019245995.1 Vulcanimicrobiota bacterium
GGCGTCACCGTTTTCGAGACACAGCAAGCCTCCGATCTCACCTACCGGATGTTCGACTACAATCGTCTGGGGCTGGACGGCAAACCCCGTCAACTTCACGTGAAGAAAGCGGCGGACGTGCTGGACTACGCGCGGACGACGACCGGAACGCTGCGCCAGGTCGACTACCACTTCGAAGGTCTCGATCGCACCGCGTTGATCGCCGACGAGAACTTCATCGTCGAGCGAGTGACCGCCCTTGCGGAGCCCGCCACGATGACGACGTCGGGTCGTCCGTTGATTTTGATGACGCTTGACCACGCGATGGAGGTGAGCGCCGGCGCTGGAAGCGTGGTTCTCGAGCGCTTTCAGACGGCGCTGATTCCCGCGGCCGCGGGGCGCTGCACGGTCGCGTCGAGCGGACCGAGCGCGCCCTTCATGTTCGTAACGCCGCCCGCGAGCGACCATCAGCTGCCGGCACGACTGCTGGCGGCCGGCGTCGCGCAGGCCGACATCGACCGCTTCATGGCGCAATTCCGCAGCCCTGATGCATCCGAGCTCGAGGGCGCATCGTTGTAGAGATGATGGACACACAAACGGCGACCTTTGCAGCCGGTTGTTTTTGGGGCGTCGAGGCCGCGTTCCGGCGATTACCCGGAGTGATCGACGTCGTTCCCGGCTACACCGGCGGCCACGTGGAAAATCCCACATACCGCCAAGTCTGTGGAGGTTCGACGGGACACGCCGAAGGGGTGCGCGTGACCTTCGACGCGCAACGGATTAGGTACGATCGGTTGCTGGAAGAGTTTTGGCAGATCCACGATCCCACGCAACTCAATCGGCAGGGACCCGACGTGGGCGATCAATACCGCTCGGCGATTTTTACGGAGAACGCGGCGCAGAACGCCGCCGCGGTCGCGTCCCGCGATCGAGAACAGGCTCGCCGCGCGCGTAAGATCGTGACGCAGATCGCCCCGGCGACGAAGTTTTGGCCGGCCGAAGAGTATCACCAACGATACCTTGAAAAGCATGGAGCGGTGACATGTCACGTTCCCGCGCAATGACGCGCCGGCAGTTCGCGGCGCTCCTGGGCGGATCGCTGGCCCTCTTAGCGCCGGCACTTCGCGCGCGTTCCGCGCCTTCGTACGAGGTGACGCATTCGGACGCGCAGTGGCGCGAGTTGCTCGGACCGCAGCGATACGCGATCTTGCGCCAAGGCGGAACGGAGCCTGCGTTTTCGAGTCCGCTGATCAAGGAAAGCCGCAGCGGCACGTATCTGTGCGCCGGCTGCGGGCTCGCGCTGTTCTCTTCTCGCGTCAAGTACGACAGCGGCGACGGATGGCCGTCCTTTTGGGACGTTCTGCCGAATGCGACGCGCACGCAGAACGATTACGCATTGCTCGAGCCCCGCATCGAGGTCCATTGCCGCCGCTGCGGCGGACATCTCGGGCACATCTTCGACGATGGGCCGGCGCCCACGCACCTGCGTTACTGTATCGACGGCCTCGCGCTACGCTTCGCCGCCTCGGGCTGAAACGGCGCCGTCAGACGCGGCGCGCGGAAGGCGTCGGCCGACGAAGTCCGCGACCGTAGCGAGGCGTCGCATCAGCCGCTCGAACTGCTCGCAATCGAGCGATTGCGCGCCGTCCGACAGCGCGTTGGGCGGATCGGGATGCACCTCGATGAGCAGGCCGTGCGCCCCCGCCGCGACGCTCGCGATGGCGACCGCGGGAACGAGCCGGGCGATTCCCATCGCATGCGACGGGTCGACGATGACGGGGAGGTGGGTCAGCTCTTCGAGCAGCGGGACGACGGCGATGTCCAGCAAGTTGCGTGTGGCGACGTCGAAGGAACGAACGCCGCGCTCGCAGAGCACGACGTTCTCGTTGCCGCCGAGCAAGACGTACTCGGCCGCGAGCAGCCACTCTTGCACGGTCGCTGACAGACCGCGCTTTAGCAGAACCGGCATGCGGCTGTTGCCGACCTCGCGCAACAACGGAAAATTCTGCATGTTGCGCGTGCCGATTTGCAGCATGTCGGCGTAGCCGGCCACCTTCTCGACATCGCGCGGGTCGAGCACTTCCGTGACGACGCCGAGCTCCGCTTCGTCCGCGGCCTCACGCAGAAATTTGAGCGCCTCTTCGCCGAGTCCCTGAAACGAATACGGTGACGTGCGCGGCTTGTACGCGCCGCCGCGCAGCACGTTGGCGCCCGATCGCGCAACCGCTTGGGCGGTGCGGCGGAGCTGTTCGCGCGATTCGACGCCGCACGGTCCGGCGCAAATTGCCAACTCGGGGCCGCCGAAGCTCGCACCGCTGCGCAACCGGACGATGGTTCCATCGGGACGCGCATCCCGGCGCACCAACCGATACGACTGCGGTACGTTCACTCCTCGCTCCACCATCGTCGCTTCGACGCACGGTGGCCCCTTCATGCCGTTCTGTCAGCAAGCAAACCGATGCAGGCCGCCGGCATCGCGCTGTGTCAAACACCGTTACGGAATGGAGCACGTTGCTATCACGGGAATGGGCGTCGTTTCGCCCTTGGGCAGCACCGTCGAAACGTTTTGGCGCGGCTTGATCCAAGGAACGTGCGCGGTTGCGCCGATGGCCGCGCGCTCCACCGTTTCCGGCAACGGCTTCTGGGCGGCCGTGCCCGACGATTTCCTCAACGAAGCGACGCTGCCGGCGAGCGCGCTGCGAAACACGGATCGCTTTACGCAATATGCCGTCGTCGCGGCGGACGCCGCGCTCGCGCAAGCCGATCTCGATCCGCCGGCGGAGCGCACGGCGGTGATCGTCGGCAATACCATGGGCGGATTTCCCTTCGTCGCGGAGGCGCAAACGCGCTATCTGGAGAGTGGCGGCCGCGCGGTCACGCCCAAGCTCATGGCACTGGTGATCCCCAATATGGCAGGCGCGTCGATCGCGATGCGCTGGAAGCTGCACGGACCGTCGCTC
>JAFAQW010000215.1 GCA_019245995.1 Vulcanimicrobiota bacterium
ACGCGTACCTGCAGATCGTCGAGTTTGAGAGCGCGATGTCGAGCCTCTTTTTCGACGCGCTGAAGGATCCGCTCTATACGCGCGCCGTTGGCGATGCGCGCCGGCGCAGCGCGCAGTCGGCGTTGCTCCACGTGCTCGCGCGGTTACTGACCGTCATCGCCCCCGTCCTGTCCTTCACCGCCGAGGAGGCGTGGCAGTCGTTGCCGCCGTTCGTTCGGGAGCGCTCGAGCAGCGTCTTCGATACGTCGTTCGACGCCGGACGCCCGCGGGGCGCCGGCGCAGACGACGACTTCGCGTTGTGGCAGCTGCTGCGAGATCTGCGGGCGCGCGTCGCCGCAACGGCGTCTCCGCGAGATTACGAGGCGCAACTGCGGTTGACGGTGACGCCGTCTCTGCACAAGCGGCTGCGCGCGCTCGGCGATAACTTGCGCGAGGCCCTGATCGTTTCGCATTTGGATCTCCGCCAGGCGGAAGGGGGCGAGGGCGCTGGGGACGTGTTGGGGTTCGAGCTCAAGCGAGCAGAAGGCGAAAAGTGCGCGCGCTGCTGGAAATACCGCACGCTCGGCTCCGATCCGGCGCATCCGACTATCTGCGAGGATTGCGCGCACGTCGTCCGCGGTCTCGAACCGATCCATGCGCCGCAAAAGTAGTTAGGCGGGTTTTCCTCCCGTGCGATCCCGGAATTCGCGCCAGGCGCCAGACTCGATCGCGTCGCGCGCCTCGCCCATCAGTGCGTTGAGCAGGTAGACGTTGTGATAGGAGAGCAAGCGCGGTCCCAGCATCTCCTTAGAGCGAAAAAGATGCGCGAGATAGGCGCGCGTAAAGTTGCGGCACGTCGCGCAGTCGCATCCCGCGTCGAGCGGTGAGAAATCGCGCGTGAACTCGGCGTTGAAGATGTTCAGCTCACGGTCGCGGGTCATCGCGCGACCGTTGCGTCCACAGCGCGTCGGATAGACGCAGTCGAAGAGATCGACGCCGCAGTCGATCGCCGCCACGAGATCGCGCACCGTGCCGACACCCATCAGGTAACGCGGCTTCTCCCGCGGGAGGAGCGCGGCCGTCGAGCGCGCCGTGGCTTCCATCTCTTCGCGCGTTTCGCCGACGGAGAGCCCGCCGATCGCGTAGCCAGGGAAATCGAGACCGACCAATTCCTCCACGCTGCGCTTGCGCAGCTCGGCGTCGAGGCCGCCTTGCACGATCGCGAAGAGTACCGTCCCGTCGCGTGGGGGGACGGCGATCGAACGGCGCGCCCAGAGCGTCGTCAGGCGTACCGCTTCTTGCAGCACGTCCGCGGGCGCCGGTAACGGCACGCACACGTCCAGCACCATGGCGACGTCGCTCCCAATCCGTTGCTGGAAATCCACGACGCTCTCCGGAGTGAAGCGATGTTCGCTGCCGTCGAGGTGTGACCGAAAGGTGACGCCGGCGTCGTCGAGCGTTCGGCGCGTTTGCAGACTGAACACCTGAAAGCCGCCGGAGTCGGTGAGGATCGGCCCCGTCCAAGCCATGAAACGGTGCAGTCCTCCGGCATCCTCGATCGCGTCGAGGCCGGGGCGGAGCCACAAGTGATAGCAGTTGGCCAATACGACCTGCGTCCGTGCTTCGCGCAGTTCCGCCGGAGTGAGCCCCTTCACCGTCGCCGCCGTGCCGACCGGCATAAAGCACGGCGTGTCGACGACGCCGTGGGCGAGCGTCAGCCGGCCGCGCCGCGCGTCACTGTCGGCCTGCAGTAGCTTGAACAGCGATCAGTTCTTGTTGGGACGGAGGTACATGCGGCCGTGCGGGTAGTCGAAGACAAAGTCGAAGTGCTTGAGGAAATCGAAGCCGACGAGCATGTAATCCGAACCCATCCCGTATTCACACGCCTGCTCGCCGGTATAGACGATCGGCCCGATCGATAGGGTATTGATGTTCGTGCAGCCGTCGAACGTGCCGAAGTGTCGCTTGTGGACGAGGTCGGGGCCGAAGAAGAGGACGCCCGGATTTCCCGTGTCCAGCATTGCGTTCACGGGAATCGTCTTGTTCAGCGTCATCGGAATCGTCGGTCTGCCGTCGGAGATGTCCACGTAGACCGGCAGCCCTTTTTCGCTGGAAATGTCCGTCGCCGGGTCCAGAATCGCGATCGTCGAGTCGTACACGTTGAGCCTCACGATGGCGCCGGCGAAGAGATCGAAACCGATGAGTCCGTCGTACCCCTTCGCGTCGAGCCCGCGATAGTCGAACTTCTGAAAGTCGTGCGATAAGACCAACAGATTGTGGAGCGTGGCGTCACCGATCGTCAGGCTCTTCACCCGCCGAATGTGGTTTTCGTCCTCACCATAAAAGCTGTACGACGTTGTGGAGCCCTTCAACGTTTCCAGCCCGGCGCGACCAGCGAAACGATCGTCGAGATAGACCGTGTCCGCGCCGGTATCGAGAATAAAGCGGCCCTTCACGCCGTCGACCGTGGCGTCCACCAACATACGATAGTGCGTCATCGTGAATCCGAAGGGCGCGCCATTTCCGAACGTCCATGACGCTGTCGCCGCGGGCGGATGGAGTTCCTCGGCCGTCACCGCGACGTTCGGCTCGATCTTAGCGAGCGTGTGAACCGATTTGCCGTCGTCAATCCGGTAAGACGCCATCATCTTTTTGCCCGGAATGACGTCTTGGTACGACAAAATGTGATACGTGGTCTCGTAGGCGCCGTCGGGGTCGATCGTGGCTTGGACGTACGCTCCGGTCGAGGGGTCGATGGCGAGATCCATCGTAT
>JAFAQW010000130.1 GCA_019245995.1 Vulcanimicrobiota bacterium
TGCGTACTGATCGATCGTCTCGCGAAGGCGCTCCGGGGGCAGCCCCAGCTGTGCCGCGCGCAGCTCGCCGAACGCGCGCACGTCGCCTAACTCGCGCGCTTGCGCGCAAATCGAATCGGCATAGCGTTGGCCATCCGGATAGCGCGCGAAGCTTCCGAGGATGAACATGGCGTCGATGCGCCACGCGGCACGTTGCCAAAGCTCGAATGCAACCACGCCGCCGAGGCTGCAACCCGCGATCGTAAACCGTTCGGCGCCCAGTGCGTCGGCGACGGCAAGCACATCGGCGGCATACCCCTGCCGCGTGATCGAGCCGGGATCGGGGTCCGGTAGCGTACCGTTGCCGCGTAGTTCGACCGCGGCACACAGATAATCGTCGCGAAAGGCGGCCAGTTGACGGTCCCAAATCGCAGCGGTCGATCCGACGCCGTGCACCAGCACCAGCGTGCCGCGGGCGGTCCGCGGCGGCCGGGCGACGCGCGCCCCCGTGCGCGCGCCGTCAGGCGCAGTGCACTCGAGCATCTCGATCATGCCGCAGCGCGTTTTCGCTCGATGAAGGCACGCAGATCGTCGAAGGAGCGCGCGTTGAGCACGTCGTTCTTGACGAGCCCGGCGCGGCGGGCTTGACCGACGGCAAATTCGACCGCAGCGAGATCCCCCGTGCGATGAGCGTCGCTGTCAAGGGAGAACGTTACGCCGAACTCCTTCGCCTTGCGTGCCAACGGCGCCGGCAGGTCCAGCCGCGCGGCCTGCCCGTCGATCTCGAGCGCGGTACCGGTGCGGGCAGCAGCGGCGAAGACGGCGTCGTAGTCAAACTCGTACCCGGGGAAACTCTCAAATCGGCGGCCCGTCGGATGCCCGATGATCGTCACGTAGCGGTTTTCACACGCGCGAATCAATCGCGCGGTCATTTCCTCGCGCGACTGACGCATCGCGCTGTGAACCGAGGCGATCACCAAGTCGAGCTCTGCCAGGACGTCGTCGCCGTAATCGAGCGAACCGTCCGGCAGAATATCGACTTCGCTGGCTTGCAGCGTTCGAATTCCGAAGCGTTCGGCGATCCGGCCGATCTCGCCGCGTTGCCGGCGGATGTCGTCGGTGGTCATGCCAAAACGGCGAGTGCGGCCCTGCGAGTGATCGCTGATGGCGTGATAGTCGTAGCCCCGCGCCGCCGCAGCCTCGATCATCGCTTCGAGCGAGTCGTCTCCGTCGCTGTACGTCGTGTGCATATGAAAGTCGCCGCGCAGGTCGCCGGTCTCGACCAGCTGCGGTATCGCGCCGTCGCGCGCTAATTCGATCTCGTCCAGCCCGCTGCGGAGCTCCGGCGGAACGTACTGCATCTCCAGCGCCTCGTAGACGTGCGGTTCGTCCGCGCACGTCACCACGGCACCGGTTTCAAGGTTCAATATCCCGTTCTCGCTGACGCGCAAACTACGGCGAACCGCGTACTCGCGCAGCTTGATGTTGTGTTCCCGAGAGCCGGTGAAGTGTTGCAGCAAATTACCGTAAAGGTGATCGGGGAGCACGCGCAAATCGATCTGCAGGCCGCCGGCAAGCCACAGGCTCCCTTTCGTCGGCCCATCCGCGAGAACGGCCTCTGCGCGGCTCCACGCGGTAAAGTATGCAATCACGTCCGCGGCGCGCGGCGACGTGCAAACGATGTCGATGTCGCCCACTGTCATCTCACAGCGCCGTAAGCTCCCGGCAAACTCTAAACGCTCCACGGGCGGCCCCGTTTTTAGGTATTCTTTCGCCTCGCGAGCGATCCGTAGCGCGATCGGCAACGGCGTGCGTCGCTGGCGCCCTTTGTAGGCCAGAATGCCGCGCTTCCAATTCTCGATCGTCTTGCTGCCAAGGCGGGGCACGCCGGCGAGCGATCCGGCTGCAATCGCCCCTTCCAAATCGGCCAGCGATGCGATTCCGTACTGCGTGAAAAGCGTCGCGGCGGTCTTCGTACCGATGCCGCTGACTCCCAGCACTTCGAGCAGGGTCGGGGGGAAACGCCGGTGCAGCTCCTCGAGCTCCGCAGCGCTTCCCGTTTGCAGCAGTTGCTCGATGACGGCGCCAATCGTCTTGCCGATGCCGGGAATTTTGAGGTGCTCGCGCGTGACGACGAGGTCTGCGAGCGGCGGCGCGTTTTCCACGGAGGCGGCGGCCTTTTCGAACGCCATGTATTTATAAAACGATTCGCCGGCCATCTCCATCAGCGTACGAATTTCCAAAAGCTTACGGGCGATTTCGCTGTTGCTGATCACTGCAGGGTAGTGGAGTTGGCGCAAGACGTCGAATCATACTGCCGATGCCGCTCCTGCGCATGCGCGATGCGACGTTTACCCGCGGAGAATATGCGGCCGGCCCCATAACGCTGGCGCTTTCCCCCGGAGATTGCGCGACCATGGTCGTGGCCTCCGCCAACGAGGCGGCCGTCGCGGCACGGTTGGCTTGCGGTATCGTGAAAGCATCGACCGGAACCGTGCTCATTGGCGACTACGACCCTCGCGTGCAATCGGTACATTGCAAACGCATTGCGGCATTCGTCGCACACGAGCCCGCCATGCTGCAGGAAACGGATTTCCCGCGCTACGTTCGATACCGAGCGGCGCTATGGAACGTCGACGAAAGGCTCGCCCTTCGTCGCGCCGCGAAGTTGCGCGAATGCGTCGAATCGATGCATGCAGCGTTTGCGTTCCCCCTCGTGGGCGCGCTCATCGGAAGGCCCCAACTCGTCGTGCTGGATCGGCCGCAACCTGCGTACGCGGAGCAGATCGTCGCGTTACTGGATGGCCTGACGTTCGTTTCGACGCACGTTGCCGACGGCGAAGCAGCGGCATTCGCCCGTGGCCACGGATCGCAACGGCTGCGCGCGTGACGTCGCGACCGTTTCTGGCCATCGTGGCCGCTCGACTCTACGCGGAGCTCGGAGCGGTCGAGTTTACCATTCTGGCGGCGGTGCTTGTGGGAATGCTCGCAACGCCGGGACTGGTCGGTCCTCTCGCGTTCTGCTGCCTCGCCGGCATCGCGTCGGCGATGGCGCAGAGCCCGGGCCGCCATCCCCACCTGGACCTCTGCGAGCAGAGCGCACCGCTCTTCGGCCGCGAACTGGCCCGTGCAAAGGCGTTCGCACCATGCGTCGCCGCCGTATGCACCGCAGTCGCGTATCTCGGCGCCGCCCAAACGCGCGGCGGCATCGGGACGCCGTTTGCGGCGCCGGTCGTACTATCGCCGGTCATCCTTTGTACGCTCGTCGCCCTGTGCGCCGCTATCCGCACAGGGGTGCCGCGCCTGCTCTATCTCGGCTTCGCGATCGCGGCCGGGGCGGCCGCCTACAGTCTCGCCGCCCTCGCACACAGCGTCTGGGGAGAGTTGCTCTTCTGCGCGCTCGCCGCGTTCTTCGCCGTACGGCAATATGGCGAGGCCCTAGCGCGCTACGACTACATTTAGCGTTTAGCCCACGGGTTGCGGCGGGAGCGCCATCGCCAATTTTTCGAGCATGGCGCGATTGAACTGTGGAATATCCTCGCCGCCCCGGCTCGAGACCCAATTGGCATCGATAACGGTTGGCTGATCGCGGTAGAGTCCACCCGCGTTGCGGATATCGTCGCCAATCGAAGGTGCGCCCGTCACCTGCCGTCCACGCAACAGCTGGGCCGAAATCAACACTTGAGCCCCGTGTCCGATCGAGAACATCGGTTTTTTGACGGCGTCGAACTCGCGAACGAGGCGATGCACCTCGCGATTCGTGCGAATGCGATCGGGCGACGTTCCTCCGGGAATGAGCAGCGCATCGAAATCCTCGGCGGTGCAGTCGCCGATCAGCTCTTCGGCGCGCAGGTTTTGCCCGTCGTCGAGCCCCCGCTTGCCGCGAATGCGCTGACGCGAGCGCTCGTCGCATCCGACAATGGTCACCACAGCGCCCGCTTCTTCCAACGCGCGACGCGGCTCCATCAAGTCCATCTCTTCGAAGCCGTCCCCGATCAGCGCGGCGACGCGTTTTCCCTCTACGGCCTGCATACCGGCCCCGTGATTCGAGCCACTGCGTGGAGAACCTACCCCCTATCCGAAGATGCCGCGCACGAGACCGCCGTCGATCGAGATCGTTTGGCCCGTGATATAACGCGCCGGTTCGCCGCACAGAAAGGCAACCAGCGGCGCGTATTCCTCTGCGGACGCGGTCCTCCCGATTGGCACCTCCGAGCCGGCCCGACGCAGCTTGGCCTCGTCATCGTCGTAGAGCTCGCGCAGCCGCGCCGTGTCGACGCGGCCGGTGGCGATCGAATTCACCGTCACGCCGTCGCTTGCGACTTCGTTCGCGAGCGTGCGTAGAGCGCTGACGAGCGCCGTGCGAAAAGCGTTGGAGAGAACGAGCGTTTCGATCGGCTGTTTGACGGAAGTCGAGGTCAAGGCGACGACGCGCCCCCAACGCTGTGCCCGCATGGCGGGTACCACTGCCTTCGTCACCTTCAACATCGAGCGCAGGATCAGCCGGTATGCGTCGTCCCATTGAGTCAGCGCGACGTCACTGAATCTGCCGGCGGCAGGGCCGCCGCCGTTGAGCACCACGATGTCAACGGCTCCGAAGGAGCGCCGAAGCTCTTCCATCATCGCGTCGATCGAACGTTCCTCTTCCAGATCCACCGTAACGGCGCGCACGCGGGGGGAGCCAAGCTCGCCGGCGCGTCCCGCCACGCGCTCCAAACGTTCCATCCGCCGCGCTGCGATCGCGAGATTGACACCCTCGCGCGCCAATGCGAGCGCCACTGCCTCACCGATGCCCGAACTGGCGCCGAGCACGAGCGCGTTGCGACCGCGAATTTCCAAATCCATTTGCTCTCCCGTCAATACGGTACGCCAGCCCGGCGTTGTGCGCGCAGGGCATCGACGTACCATTCGAATTCGGCGATGAAGCGATCGGTCGCACCGGCAATCCACGTCTGCTGCGGCTCGCCGTCCGGCGTAAAGGCCTCTGAAACGTTCGGAAACGGACACAGCGAAGGAATGGTCACCATTCCCATCTCCGCGAGCGACATTCGCAGCTGCATCGCAGCCCGCACGCCGCCGTAACGGCCGCCGGAATAACATACGATTGCAGCCGGCCTCCAGAAATACTCTTCGAGAAAGTGGTCGAGCAGGTTCTTGAGCGCCGGCGGGATGCCGTTATTGTACTCGCCGGAGACGATGCAGAATCCGTCGGCCTTGACGAACAGTTGTGCGAGTTCCTCGAGCACCGCAGGGGCGGCGTCCTTGGGAAAGTCTTTGTACATCCGGTCGAGCAGCGGCAAGGGCCGCTCCAGCGGATCGATGAGCACCGGGTCGTGACCGCGGGCCTTCAAGGCCTCAACGACAAATCTCGCGGCGCGAATGCCTTGGCGTTCCGTGCGTACGGAACCATAGATGACCGGAACCAGCACGATGCCCTCCCCTCTCTTGCACTTGCTTCGCGACGACGGCTTTGCTATTCTTGGCCGGTCGCCGGGGCGGACGCAGGCGCCTGTACCCGAGCGAGCCTTTCCTGCGATAAGGAGACTTGGAACTCGTGCCCTTGACGAAAGAACAGAAGGCCGACATCAGCGCGAAGTACGGCCGCAATGCCAACGACACCGGCTCGGCCGAAGTGCAGGTTGCGACGCTCACCGCGTCAATCAACGCGCTCACCGAGCACCTGAAGATCCACAAAAAAGACCATCACAGCCGCCGCGGGCTTCTCTTACAAGTCGGCCAGCGCCGGCGCTTGCTCAACTATTTGAGCAAGACGGATCTGGAGCGCTACCGGAAGCTGATCGCCGACCTGGGCC
>JAFAQW010000136.1 GCA_019245995.1 Vulcanimicrobiota bacterium
GCGCGGGAAGCTTGGACGGCAGCGGACCGTGGCGGCGCCGCAGCGACGAGGTGGGAAGGCTAGCGAAGAGCTTCTCCAACCTGCTCTGGCGCCTAGGCGAAGCGTTTGCGCGCGAACGGCAGTTCATCTCCGATGCGTCGCACGAGCTCAAGACTCCGCTCACGTCCATCAACGCAAACGCGCAGATGCTCCTTCGCTGGGCGGATCGCGATCCGGTGGTTCGTACGGAGAGCCTCGAAACGATCGCGCGAGAGAGCGCCGACCTTGCGGCGATGGTCAACGGCATGCTGACGCTCGCCAAAGCCGATCGCGGCGACGACATCCCGAAAGAGCCGATATCGCTCGCGCAGATCGGCGCCGAGGCCGTGCAGAACTCGGTCGGTCGCGCGACGGAAAAAGGACTGCAGATACGCTTCACGCACCAGGGGACGCCCACCGTCTACGGCGATGCGCACCTATTGCGGCAAATGATCGGCAACCTGATCGACAACGCGATCAAGTTCAGCGAACGCGGCGAGATTGGGGTAAGCGTTGGACATGGCGCTCGCGACGCTTGGATCGAGGTGGCCGACACGGGCCCGGGAATCGCCGAACAGGAGCGGCCGCACATCTTCGAGCGTTTTTATCGCGCGGACAAGGCCCGCTCGCGTGACATCCCCGGCACGGGACTCGGCTTGGCAATCGTCCGCTCGATCGCCCGGGTACATGGCGGCGACGCGACCGCGGAGCGGGCCGCCGGTGGGGGCGCGCTCTTTCGCGTGGTCTTGCCGCTCATGAAGCTGCCGTTCACCTCGCTTTCATGATGCTGCCGCGGCCTTCCCGATACAATCGAAACGTGCACAAAGGCTCGGCCGCGCGGGCGCTCGCGACGCTCGTCGCGTCGCTCGTTCTATCGGTGTTCGCGGCGCCCGCTCGCGCCGACGACGCCTTTGACGTTGGGCCCGCACCCGTTCTCAACGTGCACCTCACTCGTGGAACGCTCAACATTCAGACGTGGGACCGGCCGCAAGTACAGGTGTCGTCCGACACGCCGCTCTTCGTGCAGCACGTCGGGCCCGAGCAGGTCGATCCCAACATTCCGCGTCAGCTGCAGGTCTCGTCGCAGCAAGTTCAAACGGCGAACGGCCCGGTTACCTTGCCGGCGGAGTCGTTCGTGCTCCCAGAGCTGCCGGGCGCGGCGCACGACGCGATCGTTGCGCGAGGCGCAGGCCACGTGACGATCACGATCCCGCGCACCACCGCGATGGTCTTGGCGCAGGTGCGCTCCGGCCATCTCAGCATCACCGGGTACCGTGGGATCTTCGTCGCGCACGGACGGCAGGCCGGCATCACGCTCGACAACGTCGGTGGCACCGGCTTCGTGGAATCTCTGCGCGGCCGTGTGGTCGCGACGAATTCGACGTTCGATCGACTGCGCGTGCGCACGGCGACCGGAAGCATGCTCTTCCAAGGCTGTACCTCCCATCAGATTCAGGCGACGAGCACGTACGGTTCGATCGTGTACGACAACGGGCACTTCCAGCCGGGCCTGGCGCGCTTCGAATCGGAGCACGGCAACGTGGCGCTTGGAGTGCGAGGCGGCGCGCAGATCGGCGCGCACAGCGAATCCGGTAAAGTGATCTCGAGCTTTCATCGCGAGGCCGACGTCCGCGGGAATCCTACGACGAAGCAGGCGACGATCGGTGGGGGTGGTCCGGTCGTGACGGCCACGTCGCGCCACGGCTCCGTGTATCTGTACAGCGGCTCGATCAACGAACACCCGCACGTGCGACAGCAGCTCAGCGGCAACGCGCGGCTTCCGATTCGCTACGTGGGACCGCCGCGGCGCAGGCCGCCGCCGGGCTTTCCGTACTAAGGCGTCGCCGCGGGGACGAGCGTTTCCAGGTCTAACTCCAAGCCGTCGTAGGCCGCGATCGCTCGAAGGCCCAGTTCGTCTTCGAGCGACTGCGCCAGCTTCGGCGGCTCGGCTTCGAGCATCTTGGTCCCGAAGTGCTGAAACACCACGACCGTCGGCCGACCGTCGCGGACCAATTTGCAAGCCAGCGGCCACGTGAGATGGTCGACGATCGTCTCGTCGCGATAGCGCAACACGTTCACGATAAGCACATCGGGTCGGCGCGCGGCATAATCAGCAGCGAGATCGTCGGTGTAACGCGCGCACGGCAGATACGACAGTCGCAGACCGGCGTGAACGAAATGCAGACCGTAGGTCTGCACCGCATGAACGTGCTGCGACGAGGTGAAAAGCTCTACCTCGCCGATGCGATATGGTCCGCCGTTGGCCTGCAAGTATTCGACGCGCTCCACGAAGCGGCGCGCGTAGGGTAACACGACGGGCTCGAAGTCGAACGCGTCCTGCGGGGCCAGCACCGCGCCGCGGCGACGAAAGCCGCCCGACGTCATCGCCTCGATCACCGCGTTCACGTCGCTCGAATGATCCAGGTGCTTGTGCGACAGCACGATAGCATCGAGCTCGCGCGGATTGCACGGCGGAACGTTGGACAGCGCTCGCACGAGGGCGCCGGGACCGGGATCGACGTGGATTTGCGTGCCGCCCAAACGCAGCCACATGCCGCCCGACGCGCGCAACTGTCGCGCCACGACGAAACGGGCGCCGCCGCTGCCGAGAAAGAGTACGCTGCTAGGCAAGCACCGGCAGTTTCGCAAACGCTCCGCCGAGCACCGCTGCGGAGGGCCGACCGAGCCACCGCTCCAGCACCGTCGCGTAAACGCTGCGGAAATCCACCGCGTAGCGCACGTTGCCCATGTTCGTCGCGGCGAGATCGGGCAGCGCGCCGTAGAGACCGCCTTTCACGCCGCCGCCGATGAGAAAGAGCGGCGAGGCCTCACCGTGATCGGTGCCGCGGCTGCCGTTCTCTTCGATGCGCCGGCCGAACTCGCTGAACGTCAGCGTGAGGACGCGCCGGTCGTTGCCGTGTGCCGCCAGGTCTTGATAGAACGCGCCCACCGCATCGGAGAACTGCGCCAATAGCCGGCTTTGCACGATTTTTTGATTGACATGCGTGTCGAAGGACCCGTGCTCCACGTAAATGGCGCGCGTTCCCAACTTGCTGCCGATGATTTGCGCGGCGAGCGCCAAGCTTCGGCCAAGCGGGGTGGCGGGATACGCGGCCTTGGGCGTATAGCCGCCGACGAATTTGGGCAGCTCCTCCGAACCGCGCTGCGCGTTGGTCTCGACCTCCATCACGTGCGCCAAGTACGGCGACGTAAAGGGCAGGCGCCGGTCGCGGCTACCTTCGGAAAACGCGTCGCGCGCCGCCGCATCGCGGTCTGCGGCGAGCGCGTACTGTCCGAGCGCCGGCACGGCCGGAATGTCGGTACGCTGCGAGATCATGACCTCCGGCAAGACGCGCGAAATGGCGATCCCTTTAAAAAGATTCTGCGAGCCGAGCG
>JAFAQW010000164.1 GCA_019245995.1 Vulcanimicrobiota bacterium
TAAAAAACGTCGAGGCGAAGAGCAGACGCCAAAATTCGAACGTATCCTTCGCGCCGATGTGCGCGAGGATGGAGAAAAGGGCGAGGGCGGTCAAGAATGGGTTGAAGACCGTCGACAGAATGCGCGCCAGGTCGCGCCAGACGCGCCGATTCTTGATCGGGACGACCGAGTGTAATGCGGGCGGAAGCTGTTCCGATCCGGCCACGCAACGGCAGTTCGTTTCGGGGATGTAGAATACCGCCGCTGCAGTTGCAGGCTGCCGTGAGGCGGCGGTCGTAAAGAGCAGCCCGTTGAATCTCTTGATATTCGCGGCCGCGGCTGCGCCGAAAGCCGTTCCGTCGGCGGCTCTGACCGCCGTGCCCAAAGGCGCCCCTGCCCCGAACGTTCCGCCGGGCGTCCCGCCGGCGCCCGCGGTCATGCCGAAGGGTTGGATTGCGCTGCACTGGCCGTGGCTCACTCACGGCATGGCCGGAATCTTCATCCTATCGGCGTTGGCACTGATATTTTTGCTCGCCGTTCAGACGACGAAGCAGGAGGGTTTGACTGGTTCGATCGGCGGCAGGGTCGAAAGCGCCTACCGCGGCCGGCTCGGCGCGGAAGAACAACTCAAGCGCGTGACCGGCATCGTGGCCGTATTTTTTGTCATTTCGGGATTCGTGCTATCGCTGACGGGAATCTAACAGGCTAGGCTGCGGCAGAGTGCGCCTGCTCGAGGTCGAGAATCTTCACACGAGGTTTCGCACCGAAGACGGTATCGTTACGGCCGTCAAAGGCTTATCGTTCGGGTTAGCCGCCGGCGAAACGCTCGGCATCGTCGGAGAATCGGGCTCCGGCAAGTCGGTCACGGCGCTATCCATCATGCGGCTCCTCGCGCGCAACGCGACGGTCACCGCCGATCGCATCGCCTTCGAAGGCGAAAACTTGCCGGACAAGAGCGAAGCGGAGATGCGCAAGATTCGCGGTTACAAGATCGCGATGATCTTTCAGGATCCCATGACGTCGCTCAATCCGGTGCTGACGATCGGCGAACAGATCGCCGAAGCGGTCCGGCTGCACCTCGGCGCCGGGAAACAAGAGGCACGCGAGCGGGCGATCGAGATGCTCCGAAAGGTTCGAATACCCGTGCCGGAGCGCCGTTTACGCGACTACCCCCATCAGTTCTCTGGTGGCATGCGACAGCGCGTCATGATCGCCATGGCGCTGTCGTGCAATCCTGCGCTACTGATCGCGGATGAGCCGACGACCGCGCTGGACGTGACGATTCAGGCACAAGTGCTCGAACTGATGAACGACTTGCAGAACGAGACGGGCGCCGCGATCGTTCTCATTACGCACGATTTGGGCGTCGTCGCAGAGTTCTGCAAGAACGTGCTGGTGATGTACGGCGGCAACCTCGTGGAGTATGGTACGGCAGAGCAGATCTTTAGCACCCCGCGAATGCCGTATACTCAGGGCCTGCTATCGTCGCTGCCCCGCCTCGACGACCGCGAGCATCGGCGGCTCGTCCCGATCAAGGGGCAGCCTCCGAATCTACTGCGGCTGCCGCCGGGATGCGCCTTTGCCCCGCGCTGCGCCTATCGCATGCCGATCTGCGACGAACCCGTGCCCTTGTATGACTTCGGAGACGGACACGTTGCGCGGTGTTTTCTTTATGACGAGCGCGCCCGCGATCAACGTCCCGAATCGCAGCGAGCGTTGCCCACGGTGGCGCACACGTGACCGACGGCGTGCTCGTCGAAGCGCAGGATCTCTACAAGTACTTTCCGATCTACGCCGGCCTCACGTCGCGCCACGTCGCCGACATCCGTGCCGTCGATGGGGTCAGCTTCACGATCCAACAAGGTGAAACGCTGGGCCTGGTGGGCGAGTCCGGCTCCGGCAAGACAACGGTGGGACGGCTACTGCTGCGCCTGCTTCCACCCACCAAGGGCGAGATTCGCTTCGAGCGGCAGGACGTGCTGGCAATGGATCGCGGGGAGATTCGCCGGCTGCGTCGTTCCATGCAGATCATCTTTCAGGATCCCTTCGCGTCGCTGAATCCGCGCATGACGGTTGGCGAGATCGTGGGAGAGCCGCTCCGAATTCACGGCCTTGCGAGGGGCAAAGACGTCGACGTGCGGGTCCGGGAACTGCTCCAACTCGTCGGCCTGCAACCCTATCACGCAAATCGGTATCCGCATGAGTTTTCGGGGGGACAGCGGCAGCGCGTCGGCGTTGCTCGCGCGCTCGCGGTGGACCCGAGATTCATCGTCTGCGACGAACCGGTGTCGGCCTTGGACGTCTCGATTCAAGCGCAGGTGATCAACTTGCTCGAGGACCTGCAGTCGCGTTTCAGCCTGACGTACCTTTTTATCGCCCACGACCTGTCGGTCGTGCGGCACATTTCGACGCGGGTAGCCGTGATGTATGTCGGCAAAATCGTCGAACTTGCCGATCGCGACGCGCTCTACGAGAGTCCCCTCCATCCCTACACGCAGGCGTTGCTCTCGGCGATTCCGATTCCGGATCCGGTGCTGGAAAAGCGGCGCAAGCGAATCGTGCTCACCGGTGACATTCCGTCGCCCGTCAATCCGCCGTCGGGGTGCAGGTTTCACACGCGCTGCCCGGTCGCATTTGCACGCTGTGCGGTCGAGGAACCACCGCTGCGCGAATATGCGCCGGGGCACTTTGCAGCGTGCCATTGGGTGGAAGAGCACGGCGGTCGCGCACCACAGCTCACGTAGACCTAATCTTTCCGCAAAATACGAAGGGCGGTCATGCCGACCGCCCTTCACTGTTGTCAGGAGCGCCTAGCCCTTTTTGCGCCCACCCTTTTTGCGTCCGCCGCCCTTTTTGCGGCCGCCGCCCTTTTTGCGGCCCCCGCCGCTCTTTTTGCGACCGCCACCGGTCTTCTTGCGACCGCCGCCGCTCTTTTTGCGACCGCCGGACTTCTTGCGGCCACCGCCGCTCTTTTTGCGACCGCCGCCGCTCTTTTTGCGACCGCCGCCGCCCTTCTTGCGACCGCCGGTGCTCTTCTTGCGTCCGCCGCTGCTCTTCTTGCGTCCGCCGCCACCCTTGCGGCCGCCTTTGCGGCGTCCATTCGTTGACTTCTTACGTCCGGCGCCTTTGCGGCTGCCGCCGCCTCCGCCGCCCTTGCGCGACGAGCTCGTTTTCCGACCGCTCGAGCCTTTCTTACGGCCACCGGATGCGGACGATTTACGTCGTCCTCGACGTCGCGGCATCTGGTCTTCGCCAGACTCGCCGCCGTTCATCATGGAATCGGAGTCCATTTATTCCTCCTCGTCCCCGGGGACGATTAGCGTTAGTGGACAGCGCCTTGCGGCGCTTTTGAACGAATCATAGACAATTTTTTAAAATCGTGCAAATTGAGCGACGTCGTTGCGACGCTGGATGGCGCCTTTCATGCTTCGAACGGCTCGACATGATATCGCTGTAGGATGACAACCGCCGGTATCGAGCGGGGCGCGCCAATTTGCTGGGCCTTGACCCCGGCGGTATACTAAGGCCCGTGAAAAAGCCCCTCATTATCGTAGAGTCGCCCACCAAGGCTCGGACGATCAAGAAGTTCCTCCCGGGGCGCTTCGCGGTGAAGGCCTCCGTCGGGCACGTTCGCGACCTGCCGAAGAGCACGCTCGGCGTTGACGTCGCGCACGATTTTGCTCCGAAATACGTGACGATCAAAGGCAAGGCCGACATCATCAAGGAGCTGCGCGCCGCCGTAAAAACGGCCTCCGAGGTCTATCTCGCTACAGACCCCGATCGTGAGGGCGAGGCCATCGCGTGGCATCTGGCGCAGCTGCTCAAACTCGACGATCCCAAGCGGATCGAGTTGCACGAAATAACCAAGTCGGCGGCGCTCGAGGCGCTCAAGGAGCCGCACGCCATCGACGTCGATCGTGTGAACGCGCAGCAGGCGCGACGCATTTTGGACCGGTTGGTGGGATATAAGATCTCGCCGCTGCTCTGGTCCAAGGTGCGCGGAGGGCTTTCCGCCGGGCGGGTTCAGTCCGTGGCGGTGAAGCTCATCGTCGACCGCGAGCGCGACATCGCGGCGTTCGTCCCCAAAGAGTATTGGAGCGTCACGGCGCTGCTTGCGCCCGAGCAGAGTCCCACGACGACGTTCACCGCGGAACTGGTCAGCGAGCGCGGAGAGAAGCTCGAAATTGGAAACGCGCAGCGTGCCGGCGAAATCGTCGCGGCGTTGGATGGTGCGACCTACCGCGTCGCATCCCTCAAGAAACGAGAAGTTCGCCGGCAGCCTCCGGCGCCGTTTACCACCTCAACGCTGCAACAAGAGGCCTCCCGTAAATTGAAGATGCGCGTTCGTCGGGCGATGCAGGTAGCGCAGGGGCTCTACGAGGGAGTCGACCTCGGTGGAGCGGACGGAACGGTCGGGCTCATCACCTACATGCGCACCGACTCCACCCGCATCAGCGATCTGGCCCGCGACGCCGCGCGCGGCTTCATTCGGCAGACTTACGGCGACGAGTTTCACGGTGGGACGCGCCATCGTCTTCGGGAGGGCGCGCAAGACGCCCATGAAGCGATTCGGCCGACGGACGTGCTCCGCACGCCCCAACGGCTGGCCGGCCTGCTCAAGCGTGAGGAGCTTCGGCTCTACACGCTGATCTGGGAGCGGTTCGTTGCGTCGCAAATGGCAGCGGCGCTCTTCGATCAGACGATCGTCGACATCGCGGCGCGGGACTACGGATTCCGTGTGACGGGTACCGTCATGCGTTTCGCAGGCTTTACACGCGTGTACGACGACAGCCGGGACGACGATGCGGCGAAGGGCCGCGCGCCCTTGCCCGAGCTGCACGCGGACGACGTGCTTCGTTGCGAGCGACTCGAGCCGAAACAGCACTTTACGGAGCCGCCGGCTCGATATACCGAGGCGGCGCTGGTGAAGGCGCTCGAAGAGAACGGCATCGGGCGACCCTCGACGTACTCGACGATCGTCGAAACCATTCAGGCGCGTGGCTACGTGACGCAGCAGGAGCGCCGCTTCGTTCCGACCCCGATCGGCGAAGCCGTCAACGATCTGCTCGTCGAACATTTCCCCAAAATCGTCAATCTGGACTTCACCGCGCGGATGGAGACCGATCTCGATCACGTCGCCGAAGGCCACGAAGACTGGATCGCATTGCTACACCGCTTCTACGGCCCGTTTGAAAGCGAGCTGCACGACGCGGAGAAAAAGCTTCCGCGACTCGAACTGCGAGACGAACCGACGGACGAGATTTGTCCCAACTGCGGGCGGCCGATGGTGATCAAGACGGGACGTTTTGGAAAGTTCATCTCATGCAGCGGCTATCCGGAGTGCAAGACGACGAAGCCCATCGTAAAAGATACCGGGGCGACGTGTCCGCAGTGCGGCGGCGCGATTCTGGAACGCCGTTCCAGGAAGGGCCGAACCTTCTACGGCTGTGCCAACTATCCCAATTGCGCCTTCGTTTCGTGGGACCCCGTGGCACAGGAGCGCTGTCCCGTTTGCGGCTCACACGTGATCGTAAAGACGCGGCGTGGCGGGACGCCTCACCCGCAGTGTGCCTCCGATCGGCACCACCAACTGCGAACCGCAGCGCCGGCACCCGAACCGGTGCCGGCATAACGTTTGCGACCGCCGGTCAGCGTCATCGGCGGCGGACTCGCCGGCTGTGAGGCCGCGTGGCAAGCCGCACGTTACGGCGTAGACGTCCAGCTCCATGAGATGCGTCCGAAGCGCAGCGGGCCGGCGCATCACACCGGAGCGCTCGCCGAGCTCGTATGCAGCAACTCCTTTCGCGGGGCGGCGCTCGAGAACGCAGTCGGCTTACTAAAGGAAGAACTGGTCGTCCTGGATTCGCTCATTCTCAGCTGCGCCCGTGAGAGCGCCGTGCCGGCGGGCGGCGCGCTGGCCGTGGATCGGGAGCGTTTCTCGGCGGCCGTACAACAGCGCATCGAAGAACATCCCCGCATCAGCCTCGTCCGCGACGAAGTGCGCGAGATTCCGCTCGACCTTCCCGTCATCGTTGCCTGCGGCCCGTTGCCGAGCGACGAATTCTTGGATTCGCTCGACCTCGTCCTTCGGCGGTCTTCGCCGTTCGCTTCCGACGACAACGGTAACGACCCGAGCGCAACGCGTTTGCATTATTACGATGCCGCTTCGCCCATCGTTGCGGCCGACTCGATCGACCAATCGCAGATGTACCGCAAATCGCGATACGATAAGACGTCTGCCGCACTCGGCTCGGCGGACGGTGACTACCTCAACATTCCGCTGGACCGTCAAACCTACGCGCAACTCGTGCGCGACTTGCGAACGCTGGAGCGCCATCCGGCCAAGGAGTTCGAAACGCCGCGATACTTCGAGGGCTGCCTGCCGATCGAAGCGATGGCGGAGCGCGGCGACGACGTGCTGCGCTTCGGGCCCCTCAAGCCGGTAGGTCTGCGCGATCCGCGCACCGGTGAGGCACCGTACGCCGTGGTGCAGTTGCGTCAAGAGAACCGCGAGGCAACCGCGTACAATCTCGTCGGTTTTCAGACGCGCCTCACCTGGCCCGCCCAGCGTGAGGCCTTTTCGAAACTTCCCGGGCTGCGGGATGCAGAGTG
>JAFAQW010000183.1 GCA_019245995.1 Vulcanimicrobiota bacterium
GTTCGTGCGTTCCTGCACCAGGGCATCGAGCAGCATATTTGCGGGTCCGGTATCGAACGCGACGGCGTCGTTCGGCGCCGACCCCTTGCGCAGCAGCGTGACATTCGCGATGCCGCCGAGGTTGACGGCCGCGCGATCTTCCCGCGCGCTCTGCAGCAGGAGCGCGTCGGCGTAGGCGACGAGCGGCGCTCCTTGACCACCGGCGGCACAGTCGGCGCTGCGAAAATCGTAGCAGATCGTCGCTTGGAGCGATTCTCGCAGAATGAACGGATCGCCGATTTGGAGCGTGACGTGTGCGGGTCCGTCGTGCCACATCGTTTGTCCGTGCGAGGCGACGAAATCGAGTTGCCGCGCTTTCGCGAGTTGTCGCGCGGCGCGCGCGTAGGCGGCCCCTAACGCGTGATGCAGCTGCGCGACCGCCGCGACGCTGCCCGTGTTCGGCGGCAGCGCGTGCTGTAAGTCACGGCGCAGGTCCGCATCGTAGGGCGTTGTGAGAAATTGTAACAGATCGAGCCTGTATGCGTTGCCGGCCGGCACGATTTCTACGAGCGCCGCGTCCACGCCGTCGAGCGACGTGCCGCTCATGACGCCGAGCGCGATCATCCTTCGACAGGCTCAGGATGACATCCACCGACAGGGTCAGGATGACGTCCACCGGCAGGCTCAGGATGGCACCCGTCGACAATCGCTTCGTAGAAGCGTTGGCGGAGAGTGGGCGAGGGCTCGGGTGCGGAGTTGCGGCCGAAGTAGACGGCGTTGGTGAGCAGCACGCCCTGCAGATCGCGTTCGGGATCGGCCCACACGCACGTCCCGACGAAGCCCGTGTGGCCAAACGACGAGGCGCTCATCGCGCGCCCGCAGGAGTTACCGTCGTTGGTTTTCAGCGCCCAGCCGAGTCCGCGGCGCAAAACCGGATCGTGCGCCTGCTCCGCAACGGCTTCGCGGGCGAGCGCAGAGGGGAGCAAGGGCGACGCTGCGCGATGCGATCGGCGTTGCGGGCGGCGTACGGAGGCGGCAAGATAGCAGCCGGTGAGTCTCGCGACGTCCGCCGCCGTTCCGAAGAGACCGGCGTGGCCAGAGGCGCCGCCCATCAGATACGCCTTTTCGTCATGCACCACGCCTTGAACGCGACCGCGCCAGCCGTCGTCTTCGGTCGCCGGTGTGTGGAGGCGCACGTTCGCCGGAGGGCGGTATTGCAGCGGCGGAGGGAACGCCGCGCGCGCCAACCCTTCCAACGACGTCTGCGTCGCGCGCCGCAACGCGATGCCGAGCGCGATGAAGCCGAGATCGCTGTAGATGACGCGTTCGCCCGGCGGCGCGAGCGACGGCGCGTCGAGCGCGAAACGCTCGACGTTTTCGTCGAGGATTTGGCGGTAATCCGCCCCGGAGTCCATACCGGAGTTGTGCGCCAGCAACATGCGCAGCGTGACGGCGGCGCGCTCGGTGTCGCGCCATTCCGGGATGACGCTCGTGAGGGGTTCGTCCAGTTGCAAAACACCACCAGCCACCGCTTGGAGCGCGAGCGTCGCGACGAAGAGCTTCGTCAACGACGCGAGGTCGAAGAGCGTGTCGCAGTACACCGCGCGCGCGAGGGCGTCCGCGCGCGTTTCGCCGTATGCCCGCTCGAAAACGAGGCGACCGCGGTGCTCCACGCGCGCGACCGCGCCGGTGAATTCGCGTCCGCACGCTTCCCTCATTATGGCGTGGATGGGATGGCTATTCATGCGGGAAAGTCACGGGGAGTTGTCCCGAGGGCATGGCGCCGCCGAAGAGCACGTCGGCGAGGCCGCCTAGTGACGCGGCGTCGTTGCCGTAACACGCGAGCAGGTGACGCGCGCGCGGAAAGAGCGGCAGATCGAACGGCTCGGCGGTGGAAACGACGAGCGCGTCGGGATAGCGCGCGATCACGTCGGCGATTGCGGCGGCTTGAGCCTCGTAGAGATGCGCGCGCTGGGCGAGCAGTAGCGGGCGGCGTTGCCAACCTTCGAGATCGTCCAATAGGGCCCGTATCTGGTCGCGGTGTGGTTCCAAAGGAAGCGAAGCTTCGCGCAGCGCCGGCGCCTCGTGACGAAGGCGCGTGCCGTTCGCGCCGAACGCGATCGCGACGGATGCCACCGGATCGGCGCGCGGAACGCCACGTATTAACGTCACCGCGCTGCGCGCGACCTCGCGGCCGACCATCGGGTGCGGTGGGAACGCGTCGAGATCGAGGGGCGGGGATGCGTGCGCGCGCAACCGTTCGACGCGCCGGCGCGCCGTTTCCAACCGCTGCAGCGGCAGCGCCCCGCTTTCGACCGCCTGCGCGATCGCCGTCGCGGCCGCGTACGCCGCATCCGTATCGTGGCTAAACAGCAGCAGATCCACGCCCGCCGAGAGCGCCAAGATTGCGGTTTGCGGCGACGCCGCGCCGGGCAGCGCCCGCATCTCCAGGCAATCGCTGACCAATGCGCCCGCGAATCCCAGCTCGTCGCGGAGCAACCGCGTCGCGATTCGCGCGGAGAGCGTCGCCGGCCGTTGCGAATCTATGGCGCGCACCAGCAGATGTCCCGTCATGATCGCGACGGCCTCGGGGGCCACCGCCGCAAACGGCACCATGTCCGCGGCGCGCAACGACGCTCGAGTGGAATCGATTGCCGGGAGCTCGTCGTGCGAGTCTACGGCCGTCGCGCCGTGGCCCGGAAAGTGCTTGTAACAGGGCAGCACGCCGCCGTCGCGCAGTCCGCGCGCGAGCGCCGCGCCAAGCTCCGCGACTCGCTGCGAATCGTCGCCGAACGAGCGCGTTCCGATCACCGTGTTCTTCGCGTTTACCGCGAGGTCGAGCACCGGCGCGAAGTCGAGCGTGCAGCCCGCGCGTCGCAGGTCGAAGGCAATCTGTTCGCCCGCGCGCCGCGCCAGGTCAATATTTCCGGCGGCTCCGAGCGCCATCAACGGAGGCATCGGCTCGACGCCGTCGCGCAGACGCGCGACCCGCCCGCCTTCCTGATCGATCGCCAGGACCGGCGGCAGCGTCCGTTCTTCGCGCACGCGCAAGGCGTCGGTGAGCGCGCGTAACTCCTGCGGCGACGTTCCGTTCTCCGCGAAGAAAACGTAGCCGCCGAAGCGCGGCAGCGCCGGATCGATTTCGCTGCCGTGAAAGCCCGTCGCAATGCAATCGCGCGCGAGCTGCAAGTAGTCCGTCACGCGATGGCGCGCCCCGTCTGCGCGTCGAAGCGGCGCAGCGCGCTTTGCGGAAGCCGCAGCGCCACCAGATCGCCGCCGCGCACGCCGTTAGCGGCGCGCACGCGCGCGACGATTCTGCCGCGCACCGTCTCGACGGCGATAAAGGCGTCGGCGCCCGTCGTTTCGCGCGCGACGACGCGGCCAGGGAGCTCGCCGTCGGACGCAACTTCCACGAACTCCGGGCGGATGCCGAGCGTCACGTTGTCGTCGTCGAAGAGATTCATCGGGCGGTCTCCAAAGATGCGCGCGACGGCGACGCTGCTCGGACGGTCGTAAACGCGTTGCGGCTCGCCCTGATCCTCAATTCGTCCCTCGATGATCACCGCGACGGCGTCGGCGACGCTCATGCCCTCGGCGTGATCGTGCGTCACGTAGACGATGGGGCCGTCGAACGTCCGCCGCAGCCGAACCACCTCGTCGCGAACGCGGTGGCGCAGGCGAGGGTCGAGGTGCGCGAACGGCTCGTCGAGCAACAAGGCGCGCGGATCCGACAGCAGCGCTCGCGCGATCGATGCGCGCTGCCGCTCGCCGCCGGAACAATGAGCGGGACGGCGCGCCAAGAGTTCTTGCACTTCGAGCGCGATCGCGGTCTCCTCAATCGCTGCGCCGCCGTCGCGCTTCCGCCTCGCTACAAGTTGCAAGTTTTTTCGCAGGCTCAAGTGCGGCAAGAGCGCGTCGTCTTGAAAGACCACCGCGACGCGCCGCCGCTGCGGCGGGAGGTTGACGATCGATCGTCCATCGATGCGCACGTCGCCGCTGCGCGCTGCCAACAAACCGGCGACGGCACGCAGCAGCGTC